>JBLNGJ010000317.1:0-10651 GCA_050264675.1 Micromonosporaceae bacterium | reverse complement strand
ACGCGTACGCCACGACCAGCTCGGAGTTCTGGCGCGCCCCCGGCGTCGATCCGTCGGCGGTGCCGACCGAGGTGCTGATGCTGCCGGCCACGCACTGGATCGAGAAGGATGGCTCGTTCGTCAACAGTGGTCGCTGGTCGCAGTGGAAGGACCAGGTGCTACCTCCGGAGGGCGAGGCCCGCCACGACCATTGGATCATGGCCGAGACCTTCGCCCGGGTGCGCGAGCTCTACCAGCAACAGGGTGGCAAGTTCCCCGAGCCCGTCCTTCAGCTGACGATGGCGTACAAGGATCCGCGCCGACCCGAGCTGGACGAGATCGCCCAGGAGATCAATGGTCGCGACCTGATCACCGGTCAACGCCTGGCCACCTTCGGGGCGCTCAAGGACGACGGCACCACGACCGCGGGCGACTGGATCTACACCGGGCACTACCCCGAGAGCGGCAATCTGAGCAAGCGCCGTGACGGTGTGCAGGATCCGGCCAAGAACGACCCGACTGGCATGGGCTTCTACCCGAACTGGGCGTGGAGCTGGCCGCTGAACCGGCGCGTGCTCTACAACCGGGCCTCGGCCGACCCGATGGGCGTCCCGTGGGATCCCGCGCGTCCGGGCATCAAGTGGGACGCCACGGCCGGCAAGTGGGTGGGCGACGTGCCGGACTACCCAGCCACGGCCGACCCGACCAAGCCGGGTGCACCGCTGCCGTTCATCATGACCGGCGAGGGCACCGGGCGACTGTTCAGCAACGGGGTGGCCGACGGGCCGTTCCCCGAGCACTACGAGCCGGTCGAGTCGCCGATCGACAACCCGTTGCACCCGGGCGTCTCGACCACCCCGGTCGCGTTCCTCTACGACCAGGCGGCCGGGCGGCCCAACCGGTTCGGCACCGCGGCCGAGTTCCCGTACGTGGCCACCTCCTACCGGCTCACCGAGCACGAGCACTACGTCACCCAACACGTTGACCATCTGGTGCAGTTGCAGCCGGAGGCCTTCGTCGAGGTGCCGGCCGAGCTGGCCCGGGAGAAGGGCATCGCCAACGGCGACCACGTCCGGGTCTCCTCCAAGCGGGGCAAGCTCGAGGTACGCGCGGTCGTGACGAGCCGGCTCGGGCCGCTGCAGATCGATGGCAAGAAGGTCTACCAGATCGGCATCCCGATCCACTGGGGCTTCGTCGGCATCAACACCGGGCAGCACTGGCTGGCCAACGCGCTCACCCCGTTCGTCGGCGACGCCAGCGCGCGTACACCTGAGTTCAAGGCGTTCCTCGTCAACATCGAGAAGATGTGATGGCGATGGCGCCCCCGCCGAGCGAGAGCGCGCCGTGGACGAAGCATCAACGGCGGGCCGAGGTGCTGCGCGAGCGGCATCCGTTCGCGGCTGAGGTGCTCGCGCTCTACCTCGAGCTGGTGCCGGTCTGGCAGGACGGCTGGCGGCTGACCCGCGAGCTGCGGCCAGACGCGGGCCGGCTCGCGGCCTGGGCGGGCGAGCGGGTGGCACCGGCGGTGGTGGCGGCGACCGAGGCGGCCGGGCCCGAGCCGCTGGCGAAGGCGAGCCGGGATCTGCTCGACGCGGGCGGGCTGGGCCGACCACTGCTGGCCTGGCTCACCGGCGGGCCGGCCGCGGCCGAGCTGGGTCCGGTCGAGCGCTACCTGGCCCGGGCCACGCTGCGGGCGCCGCTGGTCGCGCTGGAGGCCGATGCCGGTGTGGCGTGTGCACCGGTCGACCGGAGTGACCGCACCTGCCCGCGCTGCGGTGGTGCGCCGCAGTTCAGTGTGCGCGCGGCGGCCGACGATCCGTTGGTGAGCGGCGGGCGCCAGCTGGTGTGCTGCCGGTGCGATCACACCTGGAACTACTCCGGCAGCGCCTGCCCGAGCTGTGCCGAGACGACGGGATCGCGCCGCACCGTCTACGCCGAGAAGCACAGCGGAACGGTGATCGGCCGACTCGCGCCCGACCAGCCGGTGGCCGAGGCACCGACCTTCCCGCACCTGCGCATCGATGCCTGCGCCAGCTGCGAGCGGTACGTCATCGATGTGGATCTGGGTCGTGACCCTCGGGCGGTGCCCGAGGTCGACGAGCTGGCGGCGCTGCCGCTGGACCTCTACGCGGCCGACCAAGGCCTAACCAAGATCACTCCCAACCTGATGGGGTTCTGATGGTCGAGATCACGCCGGGAGTGGCGTACGGGTTCTTCACCGACACGAGCGTCTGCATTGGCTGCAAGGCCTGCGAGGTCGCCTGCAAGGAGTGGAACCTGCTCGCCGGCGACGCGCCGGCCTTCGGGGACGGCTACGACAACACCGGCAGCCTGGATGCCCAGAACTGGCGCCACGTCAAGTTCATCGACAACGTGGCCGACAAGCCGGTCAACGTCGGGCAGGGCAAGGCCTGGCTGATGATGTCCGACGTCTGCAAGCACTGCCAACACGCGAGCTGCATGGAGGTCTGCCCGACTGGGTCGATCATCCGTACCGAGTTCGACACGGTCTATATCCAGCCCGACGTCTGCAACGGCTGCCGCGACTGCATCGCCGCCTGCCCGTACGGCGTGATCGAGATGGACGCGCAGAAGAAGGTCGCGCAGAAGTGCACACTCTGCTACGACCGCCTGCAGGGTGGGCTGGAGCCGGCCTGCGCCAAGGCCTGCCCGACCCAGTCGATCCAGTTCGGCCCGCTCGACGAGCTGCGCGACCAGGCCCGGAAACGGGTCGACACCCTGCACGCACAGGGGGTCGGCGAGGCACGCCTCTATGGTGCCGACGAGTCCGTCTACGGTGGACTGAACGCGTTCTTCCTGCTGATGGATGAGCCCGAGGCCTACCAGCTGCCCAACGCGGCCAACGCCGTGCTGCCCAGCCGCAACAACGAGCGCGGCTACCTAGGACTGTTGATCACCGCTGTGCTCGGCGCGATCGGCGGCCTGATCGCGTTGCGACGCCGCCGCGAACCGACCGCGGTACGCAGCGAGGCCCACGAC
This sequence comes from Micromonosporaceae bacterium, assembly GCA_050264675.1. GTDB lineage: Bacteria > Actinomycetota > Actinomycetes > Mycobacteriales > Micromonosporaceae > JBLNGJ01. The sequence goes on along the minus strand of JBLNGJ010000317.1, from coordinate 7,672 downwards.
GCGCCGGTGAAGGTGGGTGAGTGACGATGTCGCTGGCCGACGCCGAACACTTCGTCCGGTCTCCGGAATGGACCTGGTACATCCTCTTCTACTTCTTCCTGGCCGGTCTCTCCGGTGGCTCCTACGTGATCGCCACCCTGCTGCGGCTGGGCAACCGCCTCGATGAACCGGTGGCCCGGCTCGGGTATTACGTCGCCTTCATCACCCTGCTCGGCTGCCCGGTGCTGCTCACCCTCGACCTGGGCCAACCGCTGCGCTTCTGGCACATGCTGGTCAACACCACGCCGGGCAACACCGGCCTGAACTTCAAGTACTGGTCGCCGATGTCGGTCGGAACGTGGGCGCTGGTCGTCTTCGGCGTCTTCGCCACCGTCTCCTTCCTCGACGCGCTGGTGCGTGACCGGGCCGGTCGGGCCGTGCTGGGCGGTGCGGTCGGCACCGTGTGGAGTGTGCTGGGAGCCGTCGCCGGGCTGTTCGTCACCGGCTACACCGGGGTGCTGCTCGCCGTCTCCAACCAGCCGGTGTGGAGCGACACCTGGGCGCTGGGCGGCCTCTTCCTCGCCTCCGGACTCTCCGGCTCGGCCGCGCTGCTGGCGTGGCTGGCCCGGTACCGCCGCGATAGCGGCGGCACGCTGCCGGGCCTGCTCCGGGGCGAGCGGCTCTTCCAGGTGCTCGAGCTGGCGCTCATCGTCACGTTCGCGGTCACGCTGATTCCGGCCGGCGCGCTCGACCAGGCCTTCGGCCTGCCCTGGGCGGTGCTCTGGGCGGTGGCTCTGGTCGGCATCGGCACCGGATTCTTCGGCGCGGCCCGCCCCCACCTGGGTAGCGACGGCACGGCCGCGGCGGTCGGTCGCGCGGCGGCGGTCGTACCGGCGATCCTCGTGCTTATCGGCGTGCTGGCGCTGCGGGCAGCGGTGATCTTCAGCGCGCAGTGAGGCGGCGGTTTCTTTCGTTCGCGGCTGCGGGGCTCGCTAGCGCTCGCTCCTCGCGCTCACGGCAACTTCTTTCGTTCGCGGCTGCGGGGCTCGCTAGCGCTCGCTCCTCGCGCTCACGGTATGGCGCCCGTCCGCCAGTCGGCGCGTGACTCCCTTCCGGGCCAGATGTTCGAGCAGCGGCACGATCACCTTGCGCGAGGTGTGCAGCGCCTCCCGGGCCTCGCCGGCGGTGAACGGCTGCGGTAGCGCGGCGAGCAGGTCCACGGCCCGGTCGACGGTGACCGTGGCGAGCACCACGTCGGGCGCGAGCCGCAGCATGCGCCCGGCCCGGGTGGCGGCGGCGATCTCGGCCGCGCGCAGACCGATCGCGGCCAGCTCGGCCTCGCTGCAGACGATGAAGCCACCAGCCACCCGTTGCTCCAAGGTCTCGAGGGCCGCCCGGACCGCCGGGGCCAGCGTGTCGGGCGCCTCACCCGACACGATCATTCCATTGCGGACGGCCAGCGGTGGCACGAGCAGCGCCGACACCAGACGCACATCCGGCAGGCCGAGGGCCTTACGCGCGTCCTCGACCGGAAGCGGCGCGGCCGCGGCGTCGCGGGCCCGGTCGGCCACCAGGGTGGCGAGCCGGTTCCGGAGGCCGGCCGCGACCTCCGGGTCGACCAGCCAGTCTCCGGCCAGCGCCGGCCCGGGCGGCTCCACCCCGATCGCCCGCAGGGTGCCCTCCCGCACCACGCCACGGCGGCGCAGTTCGCCCCGGCCGTCCGGGGTGTCGGGATATCCGGCGAGCTCGTCGGCGCGCCGCTGGGCCGCGCCCCGGCGGGTCAGCCGCGGCGGATCCACATCGAGCGCGACCGCGCCGCCTGCGACGCCCCGGTCGTGACGCAACACCACCCGGTCACCGACCCGCAGCGGCAGCGGTGCATCGAGGGTGAGCCGAGCGGTGTCGGCGCCGAGGGACCGCACGGTGCCTCCCACCGTGGCCGTACCGACGTGCACGAGCAGGTGCCGCGGCAGGTCGGCCGGCGCACAGAGTCGCGTGCGCACATCCACGACGGTGGTGGTGCGGTAACTGCCCGGCGTCAGCAGGGCATCGCCACGCTGCACCTCGCCCCGCGCCGCGCCGCGCAGGTTCAGCGCCACCCGGGCGACCCCGGCGACCGCGTCCACATGGTGGTTGAGCGACTGGATCTCGCGGACCACGAACCGCCCGCCGGTGCGGGCCAGCTCCAGCGTGTCCCCCGGCCGCACCGTGCCGGCGGCCAGCGTCCCAGTGACCACGAGGCCGGCGCCGCGGATGGTGAAGCCGCGATCGACCCACAGCCGCACCGGCCGGGATGGGTCACTGGGCGGCAGCCGGGCCACCAGGTCGTCGAGGGCCCGCCGGAGCTCGGCCAGGCCCTCGCCGGTGCGCGCGCTGACCGCGACCCACGGGATGCCGTCAAGGCTGGTGTCGCGCAGCCGCTCCAACGCATCCTCGGCGGCGAGGTATGGGTCGAGGAGGTCGGACTTGGTCACCGCGAGCAGGCCGTGCGAGACGCCGAGGGCGTGCAGGGCGGTGAGGTGCTCGGCCGACTGTGGCATCCACCCCTCATCGGCGGCGACCACGAACAGCACGGCGGGCACCGGCCCCACGCCAGCGAGCATGTTGCCGACGAACCGCTCGTGGCCGGGCACGTCTACGAAGGCGATCGGCCCCCGCTCCGACTCGGTCCAGACGAAGCCGAGGTCGATGGTCAGGCCGCGCCGCCGCTCCTCCTCCCACCGGTCCGGCTCCATCCCGGTCAAAGCCCGCAGCAACGCGGACTTGCCGTGGTCGACGTGGCCGGCCGTCGCGATCACATGCATCCGGTCGAGTATGACCCCGGCCTGCCCTTGACGCGCGCGCCATACTGCACGGGGACCAGATCGGGGACGGTGAGCGTGGACATCGACGCCCTGACCAGCGCCGTGCAGGCGGGTCTGCGCCGGCTCACGCCCGAGGCGGCCTGGCAGCGGCAGCGCGAGGGCGCACGGCTGGTCGACATCCGGCCCGAGTTCCAGCGCCGGGCCGACGGGGAGATCCCCGGTGCGATCGTCATCGAACGCAACCACCTCGAGTGGCGGTGCGATCCCCGCAGCTACGCCCGCATCCCCGAGGCGACCGACCACACGGTGGCTTGGATCATCCTCTGCGACGAAGGGTTCAGCTCGTCCCTGGCCGCGGCGTCACTGCAGCGCCTGGGCCTGCGCCAGGCGACGGATGTCATCGGCGGCTTCCGGGCCTGGCGCGCCGCCGGCCTGCCGGTCGAGCGACCGGCCACACCCACTCCGCCGCGGCTGTATACGGGCTGACGTGAAAGCACGGGCACCGTATTAACGCCCAGGCGTTAATACGGTGCCCGTGCTTTCATGCGGGACATACGGGAGAACCCTGAGCGCGATCCGGGGTGATGACCTTCGCCGGCGTCCGGGGTAACCGCGGGTCCCGCCCTGATGTGCCCGACCGCCCCGCCTGCCTAACGTCAACGCCGGTCGTGACGAATCTCTGGGAGGGGCCCGACGATGGGCAACAGACCGATCACCGTGCGCGTCGCCCGATGGAGCGCCGAACACCCGTGGCGAGCGATGGCCATGTGGGTGGTCTTCGTGGCGGTGTGCTTCATCGGCGGCAACGCCGCCGGCCTGAACGAGGGAACCGGCGATGACAACATCGGCGAGGCCGGGCGGGCGCACGCCATCATCGCCGCCGGGCACTTCGACCAGCCGGCGATGGAGAACATCCTCATCACCGCCCGGACCGGGTCGCTCGATCCGACGGCCGCCGCGGTGGCGGCTCAGGACGCCCGCACCCGCCTGAGCGGTGTGGCCGGGGTAGCCCAGGTCGGTGACCCGGTGTCGGCGCCGGACGGCTCGGCACTGCTCGTTCCGATCACGTTGGCCGGTGATCCCGGCACCGCGCCCGACCGCGTCCAGCCGCTGTTGGACGCGACCGCCGCGGTGCAGGCCGGACACCCCGGGTTGCGCATCGAGGAGGTCGGCGGCCCGTCCATCGAGAAGGCGCTCGACGAGACCATCGGTCAGGACTTCCAGCGGGCTGAACGGCTCAGCCTGCCCATTACGCTGCTGATCCTGCTCATCGCGTTCGGGGCGCTGATCGCCGCCGGCGTGCCGCTGCTGCTCGCCATGTCGTCGGTGGCGGCGGCGCTCGGACTGTCCACACTCGCCTCACACGTCATGCCGGCCACCGACACCACAGCCAGCGTCATCCTGCTCATCGGGCTGGCCGTCGGCGTGGACTACTCACTCTTCTACATCCGTCGCGAGCGCGAAGAGCGGGCCCTCGGGCGCAAGCACCTGGACGCGGTGGAGATCGCCGCCGAGACCTCCGGGCGCGCCGTCGTGGTCTCCGGCATCGCGGTCATCATCTCGATGGCGGGTCTCTTCCTCGCCAACGATGCCATCTTCTCCTCCCTCGCGCTGGGCTCGATCCTGGTCGTCGCGGTGGCTGTGCTCGGCTCGTTGACCGTGCTGCCGGCGCTGCTGGCCAAGCTCGGCCGCTGGGTCGACCGGCCACGCATTCCGGTGCTGTGGCGGTTGACCGCCCGACGCATCGGGCCCGACGGACGCCCGGCCGCGCCGCGACTCTGGCCGGCGTTGCTGCGCCCGGCCCTGCGCCACCCGGTGGCCACCCTGGTCGTCTCGGTCGGGGTCATGCTCGCCTTGGCCGCGCCGGCCCTGGGCATGCGGCTGAGCTTCCCCGGCGCGGAGGACCTGCCCCGCACGACCGCGGTCATGCAGGCTTACGACCGGCTCACCGCCGCGTATCCCAGCAACGGCACCACGCACATCGTCGCGGTGCGGGCGCCGGCGGCGCAGGCCGGGCCGGTGCGGGCGGCGTTGGACGAGCTGGGCCGGCGCACGGGGGCCGACCCACTCTTCGTGGCCCCCGACGGTTCACACTCGCCGATCCGGGTCTCCGCCGATGGGCAGGTGACGACGATGGAGATCACCACCCGGTACGGCGCCCGCAGCGACGAGGCGAGCGCGTCATTGGAGAAGCTGCGCACCGACCTGGTCCCGGCGAGCCTGGGTTCGATCCCCGGTGTCGAGTACGCCGTCGGCGGCGACGTGGCCGCGAACGTGGACTACGCCGCGCACGTGTGGCAGGTGCTGCCGCTGGTGATGGGATTCGTCATGCTGCTCACGCTGGTGGCCATGACAGTCGCGTTCCGCTCGGTCGTGATCGCGCTCTTCTCGGTCGCGCTGAACCTGCTCTCCGCCGGTGCCGCCTACGGCCTGGTGGTGCTGGTCTTCCAAGGCACCTGGGCCGAGGACCTGCTCGGCTTCCACTCCATGGGCGCGATCGTGACCTGGCTGCCGCTGTTTCTCTTCGTGGTCCTCTTCGGACTCTCCATGGACTACCACGTGTTCGTGGTGAGCCGCATCCGCGAGGCGGTGCGGCGCGGCCTGTCCACTCGGGCGGCGGTGGCCGAGGGCATTAGCAGCTCGGCCGGGGTGGTCTCCAGTGCGGCGATCGTCATGGTGGGCGTCTTCTCGGTCTTCGCGACCCTGAGCACCATCGACATGAAGCAGCTGGGCATCGGCCTGGCCGCGGCGATCCTGCTCGACGCGACCATCATCCGGGCGGTCGTGCTGCCCTCGCTGATGACCGTGCTCGGCCGGGCCAACTGGTGGGCGCCGCGGTTCCTGCGCCGCCACGAGGACGCGCCGCCCGTCGCGACCGTCGGCGATGCGCGCGAGTTGGTCGACGCGGTTTAGGCCGATGGTCACGACCCGCCTGGGACTTTTGGATCTACGCGCGGGTGACGGGCCGGCACAGCCTGGCTCCAATCGGTCGTCGCGCTCGGAAACGGCGATCGCGCCCCGATCACCGAGCATGGCCGTTAGAGTGAGTAGGGGGCCCAAACGATGATCAGAATGAGCCGGCGCCAGCTGTTAGGCTATGGCGCCAGTATCGGCGCCGCGCTGACGATGCCGGCGTTGGCGTGGTCGCGGACGTCGTTCGCGGCGATGGGCGGGAAGCTGCGGAAGTATGTTGAGCCGGTGCCGGTGCCCGGTGCGGGCATCGTCGTGGCGAGCCCGAGTGGACCGGACACGTACTCGTTCACGCAGCGGCCGATCGTGCGGCAGCTCCACCCGCAGCTGCCGCCGACCCCGTTGTGGGCCTACGACGACGGCTCCGGCCTCGCCGGGCAGGCCGGCTCGTTCGGCATGGTGGTTGTGGCCCAGAGCGGTACACCCATTCACGCGAGCTTCACCCACGAGCTTCCGGGGATATACCCGGCATGGATCCCGGTCGACACCCGGCTCACCCCGCTCGCCGATCAGGTCCGCGTGATGACGCACCTGCACGGCGGGTTCGTCGACGCGGCGAGCGACGGCAACCCGGCCGTCACGCCCAATGGATTCGGTCCGGGCCAGACGCAGACGGTCTTCTATCCCAACGGCGTGCCGGCCACCCTGCTGTGGTTCCACGACCACGGTCTGGGCGCGACCAGGCTCAACGTGTTCGCCGGGCTAGCCGCCGGATATCTCATCCGCGACGAGTTCGACACCGGCGCCGAGCCCAACCCGATCGGCATCCCGGGCGGCGCGTACGAGGTTCCCCTCGTCATCCAGGACCGCCAGTTCAACCCGGACGGCACGCTGCTGTATCCGACCAGCAACATTCCCGACGTGACCTGGATAGGTGAGTACTTCGGCGACGTCATGCTGGTCAACGGCAAGGTCTGGCCGTTCCTGGAGGTCGAGCCGCGGCTGTATCGTTTCCGCATCCTCAACGGGTGCAACGCGCGGATCCTCGAGCTTGATCTGGGCGGCACACCCCTGTGGCAGATCGGCGCCGAGGGCGGCCTGTGGGACCGGCCGGTGCCGATGAGGAGACTGGTGCTGGCCCCGGCCGAGCGGGCTGACGTGATCGTCGACTTCCGGCTCTTGGCCGGCCAGACCCTGGTGCTGAAGAACTTCCGGCCGTCGAGCCCGGTGGTGACCCCGGCGCCGGCCCTACTGCAGGTCATGCAGATCAGGGTCGGCGCGACGGTGAGCCAGCCCGGCCCCACTTCGGTTCCGACCAGCCTGCCAGGCCACGCAGCGAACCTGCCCAGCCCAGTGCGGACACGGTTCATCACGCTCAACGAGGTCGGCATCGACACCGCTGGGTGGTTCCTCAATCTCAACGGCGTGCGCTTCGGCGAGCCCGGCGCGGCGCTGCTGCCGGCCGCCGGCACCGTGGAGGACTGGGTCTACGTCAACCTGACGGGCGACACCCACCCGATGCACACCCACCTCTTCATGCACCAGGTAATCGGGCGTACGCCGTTCGATGTGGAGGCCTACCTGGCGGCGAACCCGGGCGGTCCCGACGGCGTCCCGGGCGGCATCGACCCAACCCCGTTCGCCACCGGACCGATGCTTCCGCCCGAACCCGAGGAGCGCGGCTTCAAAGACACGGTCAAGGCGAACCCGCGCTTCTTCACCACCATCCGCGGCCGGTTCGACCTGCCGACGGGCGTCGTGGCGCCGCAGACCTACGTTCACCACTGTCACATCGTCGAGCACGAAGACAACGACATGATGCAGGCCTTCACCGTGCTGCCGTAATGTCGATCCACCTCGATCTTGGATGATTCTTGGGCTTCTAGGCCCGCGAATCATCCAAGATCTGTGCGGGCCGGCGGTTCACGGCTCGGGTGAGCGCATGCGCAGCTCGAGGATCAGCAGCGGTCGCTCGGTCG
>JBLNGJ010000316.1:0-2717 GCA_050264675.1 Micromonosporaceae bacterium | reverse complement strand
CACCAACGGTACCGGCGTCGATCTGGGGTCGGCGTCCCCGGGCGCGTTCGGCCTGCAAGCCTATCTGCAGGTCTTCGCGTTCACCGGCACCGACGTCACCGTCAAGATCCAGGAGTCGTCGAACAACGGGGGCGGTGACCCGTTCGCCGACGTGGTCGGCGGCGGCTTCACCCAGATCACCGGCGGCGCCCCGCTGGCCCAACGCATCGCCACCGCCGCCATCGACGTGGAGCAGTACCTGCGGGTCGTCACCGTCACCACCGGCGGGTTCGCCTCACTGATCTTCAACGTGATGGCCACCCGCAACGAGACCGCTACGGTGTTCTAGGGTGCAACCCTTCCGCCCCCACCCGGTGGGTCCGGTCCACGCCTACAAGACCTACCAGATCGTTTCCCCGGTCAGCACCCACTACCGCGACGGGGACTGCGACGAGGCCGGCTGCCTGGCCCAGGCACACGGCTGGCGCACCGTCGTCGACGAGACCACCGAGTTGGGTCGGCGGCAGGCCCATTACATCCGCACCGCCTCCGGCCGCCGCTTCACCGAGGAGCGCGGCCCGCTGACCACGTTCACCTTCGAGCCCGGGCAGCGCTGCTTCGCCACCCACAAGGTGCCGCTCGAACGCCCGGAGTTGTATGTGGTGCGCGCCGGCGACCACCGCGGCAACCCTACCGGCGAGGTCCGCCGACACAGCCCGGACTCCTGGGTGAACGACTTCGGGGAGCATCAAGACAAGCTCGCGCGCGTCGTCAACGGCTAGGGGCGTCCCGTTTGGCGATGACCTGAAAATCCTGCGTAAGGCGATCGCCTGCCTCCTTCGGGGAGGTGTGGTGAGTCATCAAGGAGGGCAGTAGCCATAAGTAAAAGCACCGGCATGGGGTGGACGACGCTATCTGTGGATGATAGTGCCGGAACGCTCACCGACATCAAGAACGACGTGACCAACCTGTCCTTCGCTACTCCCCGCGGGGTGCAGGACGTGACGGGTGTCGACAAGTCGGCGATGGAGCGGCTGCTGCTGCTCGCCGACATGTCGCTGAACCTCAACGGGGTCTTCAACGCCACCGGCTCGCATCTGATCTTCCGGACGGTGCCGTCGACGTCGGTGGCGCGCGAGTTCACCCTGACCGTGGGTGGGGTGAGCCTGGGTGTGACCGGCACCCCGACGCTGCTGTTCACCGACTACCAGCTCAACCGTGCCCAGGACGGCTCCCTCACCTGGACCGCGCCAGGCGTTTTGGCGAATGGAGTTGTGCCGACTTGGTCGTAACCAATACACCGGGTGCCGTCCATGCCGGGAGCGACTGATGGGCTACGTGTGGAAGGGCAAGACGTACCGGCTGGTCTTCGCCGACGACGAGTTCGCCGGCCTCGAGGTGGTGGCGCGCTCGGCCTCCGTCGGCGCCTACCGGCGTATCGCCGACCTCGCCACCCGCGAGTTCGCGCATCCGCCGTCAGAGGACGACCTCGGCGAGATCGACAACCTGTTCGCCGAGTTCGCCGCGGTGCTGGTGTCGTGGAACCTCGAGGATGAGGCACCCGACGGTACCCGTACCCCGGTGCCGGCCACGTTCGAGGGGATGGCGAGCCAGGATCTCACCCTGGTCCGGCAGATCATCTGGTCGTGGATGGAGGCGGTGGCGGGGATCAGCGGCCCTTTAGAGCAGCCATCAGACGGTGGCGGGCCGTCGGTGGAGGAGTCGATCCCGATGGAGGTGTTGTCGCCGAGCCTGTAGAGGCCGCCTACGCGCGGTGGGTGCTGGCCCAGTGTGACCGTTTCCACTGCCTGCCTTCGGCTCTGCTCGACGAGGACGCCGAGCTGCTGCGGTTGTTGACGATCGAAGAGCTCGCGCGGGGGTGAGTAGCCATCGCCAACGAGATCTCGATCGTTGTCACCTCCACCGACCGTAGTGCGGCCGGGTTCGAGGCGGCCAAACGTAACGCCGCCGGTCTGGCCAAGGCGGTCGCGGGTGGGCCAGGGTCGGCGGCGGCGGCGTTGGGTGAGGCGGAGAAACGGGCCGCCGGGCTGAGCGGCACGCTGCGGCGGGTCGGTGAGGTCGCCGCCGGGGTGCTGCTCGCCGACGCCCTGCAGCGGGGGGCGCAACGCGCCCGGGCGTTGATCTCCGAGAGCGTCAAGGCCGCCTCCGACCTGGGTGAGAGCGTCAACGCCGTCAACAAGATCTTCGGCTCGGCGTCGGAGGCTGTGCAGGCGTGGGGGCGCGACAACGCCAACGCGATCGGCCTGTCGACCCGGGCGTTCAACCAGGCCGCCACCCCGCTGGGTTCGATGCTGAAGAACCAGGGCCTGGCCCTGGACGCGGTGCGCGAGCACACCATCAAGCTGACCGAACGGGCCGCGGACATGGCCTCGGTGTTCAACACCAACGTGATGGACGCGTTGGTGGCGATCCAGGCCGGGCTGCGCGGCGAGCAGGACCCGCTGGAACGTTATGGCGTGTCGCTGTCGGCGGTGGCGGTGGAGGCCCGGGCGCTGGCCGACACCCACAAGACCTCGACCTCACAGTTGACCGCCCAGGAGAAGGCCCTGGCCCGGCTCAACCTGATCTACGACCAGACCGCCGCGACGGCGGGGGACTTCCGGGACACCTCCGACGGGCTGGCCAACGCCCAACGCATCGCCACCGCCCGGATGGAAGAAGCCAAAGCCAAGATCGGTGGCACGTTCATCCCGGTGATGACGGCCGCCGCGCAGGTC
>JBLNGJ010000315.1:0-13188 GCA_050264675.1 Micromonosporaceae bacterium | reverse complement strand
CCGGCGAATGCGATAGGTCGGCCATGTCAAAATCCTGCGGACGGTCGGTGTGTAGCAATGCCCGTAAGAGGTGGTTTGCGCACTTGGCTTCCCCGCATACCGGACACCTGCCGGCACCATTCAACCCACAGTGCGGCAGGGTGCAATAGTCGGTCATAGCACCTCAAGTCCCCTAATGATCAGAAGGCTGGCGCCTAGAGTAGCGTCGATGCCGTGGCCGGAGAAGGTCCCAGGGGCGGTCCAGTGCTCGCTGCGCGCCGGTGCCGAGTCGGCGGCCGAACCCGGTACCGCTGGCGTGGCCCGCCGGCTCGCGGCGCCGATCGCGGCGGGACGGTTCCGGCTGGTCGACTTCCGAGCCGGCTTCGCCGAGGCCGAACAGCCGTGGCCGCGCGATCCCGAGTGTGCCGCGTGCGCGTCGGGTGCCTACATCGACCCGGGACCGTCCGATCTGGACAACCGGAGCGCGCCCCGGCGCTGACCGAAGGGAGCCGGCTGACGCTTCGGCCGCTGTCCGTGGTCGCCTACGGCGACGGGGCAACGGCGGCGTTGGAGACGAGCCTGTCGCACCTGTGGGGGCCGCCCAGGCATCGCCGGTTCGGCCCCGTGCTCGCCGGCCTCGCGTTCGACACCGTTGTCCTCAGTGCACTGCTGACCGCGACGCTGGTCAGCCGGAACGACTTCGTCGACCGGTTCGCGGCGGCAGCCATCGCAGATCCAGCGCGGCCGGGCGGCAACACCACATCAATAGCGGCGCTCGATCTTCCCCAACAATGCAACGGTTCGCGATGACCGCGCGTGTTGTCTGCGAGGGGAGGAGGAGCGCTGGCCGTGACGGTGCTACGGGACCCGTCATCGGGGTCGGAGGAACCGCAAGACCTGCCGCGAGATCCGGCAGCGCGCGAACCAGACTTTACTGAGTTCTACGCGGCGTTCTTCCAGCCCCTCACCGCTCAGCTGTACGCACACACGGGCAACCTCGCCGAGGCGCAGGACGTGGTTCAGGAGGCATTCTGCCGAGCCTTCCAGCGGTGGCGCCGGGTGTCCAAGTACGACGATCCGGCCGCGTGGGTGCGCCGGGTGGCCTGGAACCTGGCCACGAGTCGGTGGCGGCGGATGCGGACCGCGGTGACCTTTGCCCGGCAGCACCGCGACGAACCGGTGGCCGGACCCGAGCCGGACCGCGTCGCCGTCATCGCGGCAATCGCCCGGCTGCCGGAGCGGCAGCGCCGCGCCGTGGTGCTGCGGCACGTCGCTGATCTGACCGTGCCCGCGATCGCGGCCGAGCTGGATGTGGCCGAGGGCACCGTGAAGTCGTGGTTATCCCGGGCCCAGGTGGTGCTGGCTCAGCATCTGACGGACGCGGAGGCGGAGGTGACCAGCGATGGCCGACAGTGACCGGCTGGCAACCGAGCTATCCGCGCTACGGACCACGCTGCGGGTCCGTCCCCCCGGGGTCGAGGCCGTCGTCCAGACCGTGGCCCGGCGCCGCCGGCGGCGGCGCATCGCCGTGGTGGTCACCGCCTTCGTGGCGCTCGCTGCCATCTCGACCGCCGCGTTCGGACTTCCGACGGCGCCGGAGCGGCCCGACGTATCCACCAGCCAGTCCCCCTCACCGGCACCGAGCCTGTCACCGTCTACCACACCGACCGGCTCGGTCGCCGGGTCGCCGTCGACGGCGAAGACGGAGTCGGCGGGCAACCCGGAGTTCAGTGGCTGCCGGCCAACGGGCCTCGGCGGCCTTAACGGACACGACAACTACCTCGCCGATGTCGACCTGAACGTGGTAGTGGAAGCGCTGTGCCCGAACGAACGGGTCGAGGCCTCGTGGGCGACCTACAGTGTCGACGCGTTCGGCGTCCAACATCTCGAAGGGTCGCAGACCGTCATCCTGGACGCGGCCACGCCCATCGTCAACGTCAGCGTCGTGCTGCCGCAGGCCTGCACGTACTGGGTCTACTTCCTGCAGAACGCGAACATCCCGGCCACGATCCCGGCGAACGCCAACCTGGTGGACAGCATCCCGTTCCGCCGCTACCCGTCGCTTGCGCCGTCAGGCATCTTCACAAGCTTTACCGGGAGTAACTGCGGGTCGATGCCGACGGTACCCCCGCACTAGCCGTGAGCCAACCCACCCACCCACGACACCGACACGGAGGGAAAGAATGCGCGGTTTTCCGGGCAAGCTTCCAAAAATTCCAAAAGGTAAACGTATCTGGTTCGGACTGGCGGCCGGTCTGGTCGGCATGGTGATCACCGCCGTGGCGCTGGCCGGACCCGCGAGCGCCGCGCCGACCGCGCCGGTCGTCACCTCGGATATCTACCTGGAGAACTGCGATGCCTGCGGCGGTGTCGGCGTGACCGGCACCTTCACCTTCAGCAGCTCGTCCGACGCCACCGTGTATCTGTGGGGCTTCTCCGACCCGCCGATGACGCCGGCCACCCCGGCCCAGCCCGGCGGCAGCGTGACCGTGCAATGGACCCCGACCTCCGACGGTCCGCAGACGTTGTACGTGGTCAGTCAGGACGCCGACGGCTTCTCTTCGCCGCGGACCAGCTACTCCTTCTACGTGACACCACTCTCGCCCCTGGTGGCAAGCTGGCTGCTGCGGGATCCGCCCGGTTCCACGACGCTCGCCGACGACACCGGCCAGGGCCACACTGCCCAGCTCGACCGTGGCGCGCTCGGCGTACCGTGGCGCATCCCGTCTGCCAACGTCGGGTCGTTCACCAGCCTGCGGCTGGACGGGGAGCCGGGCGCCGGCGCCACCGCCGAGTCGCTGGTCGCCACCGACGGCTCGTTCACCGTCACCGCCTGGGTCCGGCTCACCGACAAGGACGCCACCCGGACCGCGATCAGCCAAGACGGCGAACACACCGCCGGCTTCGAGCTCCAGTACGCCAAGGGCTGCGACTGCTGGCAGTTGCTGCTGCCCGACACCGACAAAGCCAAGCCGCGTACGGTCGCCGCGAAGGCCGACCGTCGGGTCGCCCGCAACGTTTGGACCCACCTGACCGGCTGGTACGACAGCGTCACCGGTACCGCCCGCATCTACGTCGATGGCACCCTGGCCGGCAGCGCGACCCGATCGGCGTCACCGTGGCCCGCGAACGGTCCACTGAGGATCGGCCGCGGCGAGTGGGACGACCGGGCCGCGCACTTCTGGGCCGGCGATCTCGCCGAGGTCAGGATCTGGAACCGGGCGCTGCTCGACGACGAAATCGCCGACCAGTTCGATCCGGGCGGCCTCACCAGCAAGGCCGCCGACTGGGGGTTCGAGGAGGTCGACTCCCCGTTCGCCTTCGACGCGTCCGGTTACGCGAACGACCTGGACGTGTTCCCTGGTGCCCGGGTGCCACCGTCAGGCGCCGGGCACACCGGTGCCGGCCTGCGACTCGATGGCAGCACCGGCTACGCCGCAACGCTCGGACCCGTGGTCTACACCGACCAGACGTTCAGCGTCTCGGCCTGGGTACGGCTGACCGACGGGTCGGTCCCGCGTACCGCAATATCGTGGCAAAGCAGCACCGAGAGCGCATTCGCCCTCGGGTACGCCGACGGCCACTGGGTGTTCGACGCGCTGGCCGGTGACGCTGCCGGCGCGGCCGTCACGCGAGCGATCTCGCCGTCGCCGGCGGCGCTCAACCGCTACGTCCATCTGGTGGCGACATATGACGCGACCAACCAACAGATCCAGCTGTTCGTCGATGACGAGCTGGCCGCATCCAAGAACTTCGTCAAGGCGTTCGCGGCGACCGGTCCAGTGATCATAGGTCGCAACACACACGGTGGGACCGGCACCGGATTCTGGCACGGCGACCTCGACGAGGTGAGCATCTACGCCCGGGTTGTCACAGCCACTGCCTAGGTTCCAGCCACGGGTACGCCGCCCAGTGCACGGCTGGGCGGCGTACCCGTGGAACGAAGCCACCCGGGCCCGCAGCCCCGCGAGGCCCCGATGCTGCGCCTCGACGCCTGGCGACCGGAAGGTGCAGGTCCGCGGCATGATCGACTCTTGTCAAACGAGCCGGATCGAGTAAGGTAAACGAACGAAACTGTGCGTATTCAAGACCCACCACGACCTGTCCGTGGGACGTCGCCCAAGCCGCTTACCCGACGCTTCCGGAGGCCGCCGGAGCCCTGTTGTGTGCGACGACCGGTCGAGGCGTACCCGGTGCCGACGGAGGGGCCGACCGCAGTCAGCGACGTCAGTTACCACCACGGCCCGGGCTGGAGGCGGCAGGCTGTCGTACCTCCCTCTCCCGAAAGGTGACGCCGACCATGACCGATGAGATCCGCCAGTTCGTGCTCGACTCGCTGACGGACATGAACTACAGCATCGAGGGCATCGACGACGACACCACGCTCGGCCCGGCCGGCGCCGACCTGGAGTCGCTCGTCCTCGCCGAGCTCGCCGTGCGGGTGGAGGACCGTTTCGCGGTCAAGTTCAACGACGACGACCGCGAGGCCCTAGTCGGCATGACCGTCGGCGAGTTCTGCCACGACGTGCAGCAACGGATCCAGTCCGCGGCGGCGCACTGACGGGCCTGACCACCGCGGCCGCTAGTTAACCGTCGGGGCCGCTACGGTGTTCGGCCAGCTGACCGCCTCGATGACGAACGGGGCCTCGCCGGTCAACGCCACCGCGGCGCGATAGCTCGGCGGCGCCCCCACGTCGGCCACCCGATGTGCGCTCACCGGCTGGGTGCAGTTGACGATCTGGCGGTTGCGAACCGCGATCCCGAGGTTGGGGCCGATGCGGCTGCCGGCCGCTTTGACGACCGCCTCCTTGCGCGCCCACAGGTAGGCGAACCGGTCGGCCCGTACGTTCGCGTCACCACCGGCCGCCACATACCCGGCCTCCTCGGGCGGAAAGAACCGGGCCGACAACCCGACCGCGTCCAGGCCGGGCACCAGGTGCTGGATGTCGATGCCGACCGCGCGGCGCCGGCTCAGCGCCACCGCGATCATGTTGGCCGAGTGGGAGAGGCTGGTGTGCAGCCCGGACCACGGCGGTGCGAGTTCAGGCTTGCCGTGCCGGCCGGTGATCCAGGTCAACGCCGCTGGCCGGGTCTGGAGTTCGCGAGCGGCCAGGATCCGCAACGTACCGTGCGCGATCGTGAACCGCTGCCGGCCGAGCGCACCCCGAAACGCGCCGGCCCGGGCGCGTTCCCCATCGTCGAGCGCGTCCCAGCAGCTGGCGACGGTGTCGGGTGACACGTCGACCGGAACGATCCAGACGCGGACCCGATCGGTCACGTCCATCGATGCCGCCAACCCGCTCTTCGCTGCGCTCAACGCGCCTGTTTGTGGAAGACACCGAAGACGTTACCGGCCGGGTCGCGGAACCAGCCGGTGTCGATGTCGTCGGCCGACCCGTACAGCGCAGCTCGCGCTTCGTTCTTCAGCGCCGACAACCCGGGCGCCAGGACGCGCGACCCACCCAGCTTTTCGGCCCGGCCAAGGGTTTCGTCGACGTCGGGAACCCCTACGTAGACGATCGTCCCGAACGGTTCCACGCCCCCGCCGATACCGCCGTGGATACCACGGCCGGCACCGGTGTTGGTCACCGCGTAGCCAGGAATGCCCAGGTCGGTCGACCAGCCGAACAGGTCGGCGTAGAACCGCTGCGTCCGCGCCGCGTCCGGGCCCAGGATCTCAAACCAGGTGACCGGCTCGCCGGAACCGGTTGACGGTGCGGCGTGGTTTCCCGGCGCCGGGCCGGCGGGCGCCCGCACCAGGCCGACCCGCAGACCGTCGGGGTCGCTGAACATGGCCATCGCCGTCCCCCCGGTCGGGGTGATCGGCATAACGGTGACGCCGCCGAGCGCGTTCGCCCGGTCCAGGGTCGCTTGAAGATCGTCCGTCTCGGCGTAAAAGGTCGACCACGACTCACCGCTGCGACTGGTTGCGATGCCGCCGTTGACGCCGTCGCCGCCGCGCGTATCAATCATGGTGTAGGTACCACTGGACGAGCCGCGCAGCTCCCATCCGAACAGCTCGCCGTAGAACGCCACCAGCAGCCGGGCATCGGCGGCGCCGACCTCGAAGTAGACAACCGGGTTCCCCATTGCGCTGGCTCCTTCGCCGCCGGCCGGCCGGGGCCGGTCGAAGACCTCGTGGTGGGTCCACGCTACCGTACCTGGCGAATAGATACATAATCTTACATACATATTGCCGATCTCGCGGCTCGGTGGAAACCTCGTCATCGTGACGCAAGTGCTGTTTATCACGGGCTTCAATCGCAGCGGAACGACGCTTCTTACCTCCGCCGTGACCCAGGCCGCGCAGGCCCGCACCCTGACCGTGGGCGACCTGGCCCGGCACCTGCCCAGCGTACAAAGGTTTCTGACCACGGCCAGCAAACACGGCACGGTCACCGACCGGGGGGTGGACCGGCTGCCGGTCAGCGAGACGACGCCCGAGGAGTACGGCTGGCTGCTCAACGCGGTGACCGGCGACTTCGCGTTCGGCGAGCAGGCGGCGCAGGCGGAGGTGCTGCACTCCCTGGTCGACGAGCTGGCCGGCGCGGGGCCCGCCACGGTCGTGCTCAAGAACCCCTGGGACACCGGGCGGGAACGGCTGCTACTCGACCATTTCCCAGGTGCCCGGGTCCTGTTGGTCCGCCGTGACCTCAGCGCCATCGAAGACAGCCAGAGCCGGGCCTGGAAGCGCATGGCCACCTCCAACCGGTATGTGCGCGCGCTGATGAGCGACCCCCACAGCCGGGCGCAGTTGCTCGCGACGATCCTTGATCCCGTGGCTCAGCAGCGCATGGTTCGGGACACCCGCCGCCGGATGCGGATGACCGCGGTCCGGCTGGCGCGCAGTGTCGCGCGGCTGCCCCTCGACCGGGTCGCGTTCGTCTCCTATGACGAACTGCGGGCCGACCCGTTCGCCGGGGCCGCCTGGGCCGCGCACATCGTCGACCCGGGCGCCCTCGGCGAGGCCATCGCCACGCACACCTTCCCGGAGTACAACCAGGCCAGTGCGCCGAGCCTGCCGGCCAGGCTGATCGACTGGTACTGGGCCCGGGCCTGGCGCCGGGCGCGGGCCAGGCAGATCCGGGCGGGCATCCTGACCGGACCCGGGCGACCCAGGGCGGCTTGACGTCGGCGGCGCGGAGCTGCCCAATATCACGTATGTTCGATGAGATCGGCCGCGACCAGGTTTTGGTCGCGTTCGCTGGGGCCGATGCCGGCACCGAGCCGTTGACGTGGGGCCAGAAGGCGATCTGGCAGGACATGCAGGACAGCGGCAACCAGTTCACCATGGCCGGACGGATGCGTCTGCCCGAAGGCACCACCCTCGACGGGGCGCTGGTCCGGCTGAGCGGCCTGATCGGCCGGCATGCCGCCCTGCGGACGCGCCTGGCGACCGACCACACCGGCCGGCCGCGCCAAGACGTGGCTGGGTCGGGCGAGATGAGCCTGGACATCCTGACCGTGCCTGACGACCTCGACCGGGCCGACGTGGCGCGGTACGCCGCCCATCTCATGGACACCTTGCCGCTCGCGCGGTTCGACTTTCATCGCGACTGGCCGCTGCGAATGGCACTGATCCGCCATCGCGGTGCCTGGCTGCACCTGGTCTGGGCACTCTCCCACCTGGTCGCCGATGGCGGGGCGCACGAGCTGCTCCTGGATGACCTCATCGCCGACGAGACCGGTGCGGCCCGCGATCCGCGACGTCTACATATTCTCGACGTGGCCCGAAGCGAGCAGGCGCCCCAGCTTCGACAGCTCAGCAGCCGCGCGATGCGGCATTGGGAGGCACAGCTGCGGCACATCCCAGCCCAGACATTCGGCGACCCTACTCCCCCGCCGGACCGTACCGGGCCGCGGCACTGGCAGGTCCGGTTCACCTCGGCCGCCGCCCACCTGGCCCTGCTGGCCATCGCCCGGCGCACCGGAACCGACGCATCGCGGGCGGCGCTCGCCGTCATCGCGACGGCCATCGGGCGGGTCACCGCAATGAGCTCGCTGACGATCAAGGTGATGGTCAACAACCGGTTCCGGCCCGGGCTCGCCAATGTGATCGCTCCGATCGCCCAGAACTCAGTCGTGACCATCGATGTCAGCGATGCCTCAATCGATGAGGTGGTCGCGCGGGCCCGCGGCGCCGCGCTCACCGCTGGCATGCGCGCCTACTACGACCCCGATGAGCTCCGCGAGGTCAGCGCGCGGCTGGACGCCGAGCGCGGCTACCCGGCCGCCGTGACCTGCCGGATCAACGACCAGCGCGCGATGGTCCTGCGCGCTGAGGACCAGTCGGCACCGGGTGAGGTGACCTTGGATCAGGTCCGGCAGCGACGGGACGAGACCACACTGACCTGGCTCGGCCTTCGGGAGAACATGCACGAGCAGGCCAACATCCTCATCGAGAATCGGTCTGACGTCTTCTCCCTGCACATGTTGTGGGACCTGTGGTCGCTCAGCAACGCGCAGGTCGAGGCGATCCTGCGTGGCGTGGAAGAGGTTGCCCTCGAAGCGGCGTTCGACCCGACCGCTGCGACCAAGGTCTCCGCCGGCCCCGGCCACCGACGCTAACGAACACCCGCGGTGTCGAACGCGGTCAGGCACAGGTAGTGCAGGTCGGCGTCGTAGTCTGCTGCCACCAACAACTCGGACTGATCGGGATCGCCGCTGGTGAGCTCGTCGATGAGCCCCCACCAGACCCCGGTGGACGGTTGACCAGGCGGCATCACCCGCACCCGGCCGGGCGGGGTCCAGGCCGCGGCGATCGCGTCGGTGAGCACCAACCGCACCCGGTCGTGACCCGCCGTCAGGTCGGCGAGCTCGGCCTTGGCTCGACCGGCGACATCACCCGGCTGGATGCCCGGACGCTGGCGCACGCCGACGACCCGGGCCCGCGGCGTAGCGCCGGCACCGAAGAGCATGGCCACGCCGCGGTGCTGCGCCGGCACCGGAGCCGGGCAACGATAGGGCAAGGCGGCCTGCTCGACGACGATCAGCAGCGTCCGCCGGACTCCCGCCGACGAGGCGTACTCGCCGGCAATGCGCAGGCCGCTGAAGGCCGCCGCCGAGCCCTGGTCGCAGATCGCGAACGCCATGGGCGCGCCCGGCGTGACGTGACTGAGATACGCGGCGGTCTGCCGGCCCGGCCGCAGGTCGTGGATGGAGAACGCCAGAATGAGCAGATCCACCGGTTCATCGGCCGAGACCACCGATCCGATCAGCGCCTGCGCCATCTCCCCGTACGAATGGCCGAGCTCCGGCGACGGGGGCTCGCCGAAGAGTCCGGCCGGAACCGCGCACCCGTAGGCCCCGGCCATGTCGGTCAGGTACTCGGCGATCCGGGCCCGGTTCTGTGGATCGTCGAGGAACTCGGCCGATCCGGTGAAGGCGCGACGCACAGCTCGGACCAGGCTCAGGTCGGACCGGGGCGGCGGGCTCGTAGGCGGCCGCGCGGTGAACACGACGCTAAGCCGGCCGGGAGTGACCGGCCACAAAGGTCGCCATGTCCCCGACCGTGCGCATCTGTTCCTGTTCCAACTGCTCGACGTCGATGAGGATCTCCAACTGGTCTTCCAGGTGGAGCAGCAGCTCGAGCCCCAGCGTGGAGCTCAGGCCCAGCTCCTCCATCAGTCGCATGTCCTCGGTGATCGGCTCGGTGCGGTTCAGCAAGCCGGTCAGAACCGTGACCATGGTGTCGACGACTCGCTGCCGGAACGCAGCCTCCAGGCCGGCGTCTTGTGCTGTCATGTCGCGCCTCCTCGGCTCGGTCAGTGCTCGAACACCATTGCGGCGAAGGTCGCCCCGCCCCCGGCACCGACCGCGGCGGCAAGGTAGCGGTCGCCCGGCCGCAGGAGGCCACGCTCGCACGCGGTCGCGTAGTTGGCAAACATGTCGGTACAGAAGACGTGGCCGCTGGTGGAGACATTGTCCAGCAGCACGCGCTCGGCAGGCAGGCCGAGCAGCAGGCACATCCGCTGCCACGTCACCACGTTGACGTTGTGCGGCAACACGACCCGGATGTCAGCGAGCGACGTGCCGGACTCGTCCAGCGCTTGCCGCATCACCTCGGCCAACGAGGGCCGGTATTCGCGCTGCAGCCGGGCGTCGTTCTCCCCGGTGGCGCTGTCGAACTCGCCCCGCACGTTGGACGCGTACGAGAGCAGCCGATCGCGTGCACCGAACGCGCTGACCAGACACGCCGACGCACCCTCGCCGAAGACCGTGGTGTCGGCGAACACCTCGGCCTCGCGGGTGAACGTCTTTTCACCGCTGAGAACCAGCGCGAGTGGCCCCTCCGCTGGATCATCGGGCCCGCCCGCCGCGTCGCCGGCGAGCAGCCGCCCGGCGATGTCGAGCGCCAGCAGGCCGCTGGCGCACGACTGGTGCGTCACAGTGAAGGCGAGCGCGTGGCCGAGCCCGAGTGCGCGGCAGAGGTCATGCAGGGGGTTCTCCGGGTACGGCGCGACCACCGGCATTGTCCTCGCGTACAGGACGTATCGGACCCGGTGCTCCTGGCCGCGCAGCGCCTCCAGCCCAGCGACCGCCTTCAGCAGAAGGTCGTACAGCGACGCATCCGGGTCGCGGCCGACCTCCCTCAGCCCGTGAAATCGCCGGAACAGCTTGACCTGCATATCGGTCAGGCCGAGCCGGCCGGCCAGGCTCTCGATCGGTACGCGCACCGGCGGCAGGTACACCGACACAGCCTCCAGCGCGGTCATGTCGCCGCCTCCGCTGAGGCAAGCACGTCGGCGGTCACGTCGCTAGCTGATCAGGTGACATTATCGATGTCAATGTGTGCCACGATGACGGCGTGGCCCGGTTCCTGATCGTCGTCGTCCCGGTCGTGGCGCGCGTGTGGCCCGCGGTCGCCATCGGTGACGCGCTGGCGGCCATGGGGCACGAGGTGGCGTGGTGCGGCCCGGAGAGCGACCTGCGTCCCCTCATCGGGCCCGGGCAGTCGATCTACCCGACCGGCAAGCGCTCCTACCGCGGGTTCCAGGAGATCGGCCTGGCCTCGGTGCGCGAGCTGTGGGACGAGTATCTGGTGCCGCTCAACCGATTCATCCAGGAACCGGTGGATCTCGCGGTGGCCGACTATCGGCCGGACGTGGTCTTCGCCGACCAGTACGCGGTCGCGGGAGCCCTGGCCGCATACCGGCACGGCGTGCGGTGGGCCACCCTGTCCGCCGGCATTCTCGAGCTGACTCCCCCGGCCGAGGACCCCGGCGTGCGCGAGTGGGCCCGCGCCCGGCTGGCGCCCATGCTGCCGGCCGCCGGGCTGCCCGTTGATGACGGCCTGGATCTGCTCTTCTCGCCCGATCTGGTGATCGCCACGACGGCGCGGGCGCTCACCGGCCTCGCGCCCATTCCCGAGCAGTGTGTGCTGATCGGGGCCGCGCTGGGTGCACGGCGCACCGATCCGAGCTTCGACTGGGGCTGGTGGGACCCGGACCGGCGGCATGTGCTGGTCACCTCGGGCACGTTGTCGGCGCATCTGGTCCGCGACTTCCTGGCCCGGGTGATGGTGGCGCTGCAGCCGTTGGCGTCGCGGGTGCAGGCGGTGTTCAACGCCGCTGCGGACGCGGTGCCGGACCCGCCGTCGCACGTTCTCATCGCCCCACGCGTGCCGATGCTCGAGCTCATGCCCCGCCTGGACGCAGTGGTCTGCCAGTCCGGGCAGAGCACGGTCAACGAAGCCCTCCTGCACGGGGTGCCCCTGGTGGTCGCGCCGATTCGCTGGGAGCGTGCGGTGGCCGAGCAGGTGACCCGGACGGGCGCCGGGGTCGAGGTCTCCTACGCGGACGCGACCGCGACGCAGCTCGCCGCCGCGGTGACGGCCGTGCTCGATCAGCCAAGCTACCGCGCGAACGCCCGCCGGATGAGCGAGGAGTATGTGGCCGCCGGGGGAACGAGTGCCGCGGCCGCTCATCTCGTTGCGCTGGCCACCGGCCGGCGCGCCCCGATACTGGCCACATAGTCGGCCCGGCCCGCCTGGGTTAGCATCGAGCATCGCCACTGTTTCTCGAAGCTTGCGAGAGAAACCGGGCTAACTGCCTCGAAACTCACGAGAGAAACCCGGCTAACTGTCTCGAAGCTCGCGAGAAAACCAGGCCAACTTCCACTGGGAGGACACACAGGGATGCTGGGGAAGTCCGAAGACCTCCAGAACCTGAGGCGACTGCGGGCCGCGGCCAAGGCGGCCGGCGGCATCCTCGATCCGATCATGCCGATGCGCGTCGGCGGCGAGGGTCCTCCGCTGTACTGCGCCCCACCCATGGTGGGGCTGAGTTGGTGCTATCTGGCCCTGCTCCCGCACGTGGACGACCGGTTCCCGCTCTACGGCCTGCAGTCACGAGGCTTGCTGCGGCCCGAGCCGCTGCCGACCAGCCTGCAGGAGATGGCGCGCGACTTTGCCGACCAGATCCGGATGGTCCAGCCATCGGGCCCTTACCACCTGCTCGGCATGTCGTTGGGCGGCAACATCGCCTTCGCGATCGCCGAGGAGTTTGAGCGGCGGGGTGAGCAGATCGGGTTGCTGGTGATCCTGGACTCCACATTGGTCGATCTGGACGAGATCAAGAGCAACGAGTCCTGGATGGTGTTCAACCTCGTTCTCGCGCAGTTCGGGTACGTGCCCGCGCTCACCGCCGACGATCCCGATCCCGGCGCCCGCATGCTGGAACTCGTGCGCCGCCGGCCGGGCCTGGGGCTGGATGGGTGGCCGGACCAGCGCCTGCTCGCGCTCCAGCGCGTGATCCGGAACAACGTCGCGGTCGCCCGCGTCCACCCGTACGGTCGCGTCCATTCGCCGTTGCTGTTCTTCTCGGCCACCCGCAATCAGCCGACGCTGGCCGAGAAGCTCGACAGCTGGCGTCCATACCTCGACGGCCCGATTGAGGCGGTCGAACTGGACTGCCGCCACCGGGAGATGCTGCTGCCCGAGCCGATCGCGCAGCTCGGTCCGGCGCTGTCCGAGCGGCTCACCCGAGCCGCGGCCGCATTGACATCACCCATTGTGTAACCAGGCCGGCCCCGATTAGTCTGGCCGAGGGACTGAGGTCCTGAACCTAAGGACTTAAGTGCTGAACCGGGCATTGTCACCGTTTGCCGTCCCGGCCGCACTCGGCTGCTCCGCGCACCAGGAGATGCAGTGATTGAGGTCAGCGGTCTGCGCAAGTCGTTCCGGTCTCGGCGTGGTCGCAAGGTCCCCAG
>JBLNGJ010000314.1:0-4217 GCA_050264675.1 Micromonosporaceae bacterium | reverse complement strand
TGGATCGAACAGGCTCAGCCCGCCCGAGTCTTCGCGAACCAGTTCGAGATCCCCTCCCGTCACGTACCTGGTGTGCCGCACCGCGGGGTGGCTCGCCGCCGCGCGGGTGCGCACCTCCAGGGTGAACAAGAAGCCGTCCACCGTGGCGATCGCGTGCAGGTTGACATCAGGCAACACCGACTCGTAGATCGCCTCGGGACCCGACACCCGCGGCACGGGCAGCGCCCCATAGCTCCACGAGAGCGTGAACGCCCGCGCGCCCTCCCGCCACGTCACCAGCGGCCCATTTCCGCCACCCGAGAAGGCGACTTCGGCCAACGTCGCGGTCGGTGTGAGCGAACCGTCGCCGTTGCGCTGCAGGGCCGTCGAAATCGCCGCCCACGACCCGTCGCCTCGGCGCACCCGCTGCGGAACGGCCGCGGCGACGAGGGTTGCCGTCCCGCGGTCATTGACAAACACCTGGTTCTGCTCGGTCCGCTCGCTCAGCGCCTCCACCTTGGCCAGACCGCACCGCCTGGCCATGCTCGTGGCCTGGGTCAGGTCCGGCGCCTCCGCGGCGCACGGCAACGCCGCCGCGATCCCATTCGCCGACGAGGCCGCGTTGGCCGTCGCCGGCAGAGCCACCCCCACCCCGGCCGCCAGGAGCGCCACCGACATGCCCGCAACGGCCACTCGCCAGACCCACCGCCGGTCGCGGTGTAGTGCCGAGGAAGATCGCTGCGCCGTCCGCGACGGGTGTGTCCACTGTGGGCTCGGCATGTCGAACTCCCTCACATCGTGGGTGGCAGTGCAGCACGCCGTGGCCGAACGGTTCTACTCGTCGTGACCGGATAACGTCCTGCTCACGGAGTGGGTGAGCCTGATGATAGGGGTAGTTGATGCCCTTGGGCAGGGTGCGCAGACCCGCCTAATCTCCACATTGGTGGCTGCCATTTAGAATAGGGATCAAAAGCCGCCGATGGGCCGGAGGGCCGCAATGCGGCGGGTGCTGGCCGGCGTACGACAACGGGTGCATCGCCAAGGCGACAGTTCGCCATCGTCGGCACACCTACCGTGGTGGGTATGCGAAGCGCTGCTGCTGGTCCGCGAGCCACCCTGGGATTGTTGGGCGTTGCGCTGCTCGTCGTGACCGGGTGCACCAAGTCTTCGCCGCGCCCCACACCGACCGAACCATCCGTTCGCGATACGGTCACCATGAGGATCAACCCCGCCGACGCCACGTACGCACGCGGCAAGCAGATCCAGTTCTCGATCATGTTGACCAATGGCTTAGCGGGCCCGTGCCAGATCAGCCGGTTGCCGGAGGGCGGACTCACCGTCCTGTCTCTCACCCGGGACAACGTGGCCATCACGCCGACTCTGGTGCGTGGGACCACCGTGGCTGGCTTCGCCAATCTCCTGCGGGCCAACCTGGTGCCGCTCGGCTCGGGCGCCACGATGTCCGTGCCCTGGGCCAGCGAGGGCGGCTCGTCCCCGGAGGATCGCGCGGCGCTGCGTACGTCCACGATGGACGATATGGATCAGCCGATGCTGGCGTTCTGGCCCATCGGTGAGCCGGGGCGATACGAGCTGTCGCTGCGGTACGCGCCACCGCCGCTACCCGCAGGTCCAGCCGACGCCTGCCCGGCCTCGGCCGATCCGGCCCGCGCCACCTTCACCGTGACCGGAGGTTGACGATGAGGTTCGCCCGGAAGGCGGCGGCCGGTGCCGCGGTCGCCTTGGCGGTCGCGCTCGTCCTGAGCCCGGCAACGCCCGCGGCCGCCGTCGTCGACGTCGGAGACGACCTGCACGGCGACTATGACGGGTGCATCGCAAAGTTCACCGCGGCCGGCAAGCGGGACCTCGTCGACAAGCTGGACGCATCCAAGCATGTGTTCAAGTTCCGCAAGTCGGGGGGAACGGTCAGCAACCCCGACTGGTGGAACAAAGAAGACGCCTCCAACGGCAAGGGCACGGGCGGCACGACGCACTGGAACCCCAACGACACGACGACGCTGCCGGGCGGACTCCCGCGCGACAAGTGCTCGGATCTCTATCACGAGATGAGTCATCTCGCCGATTACGACGACGGTAAGAACCGGGGCGACTACACCTGCTGGTTCATGCTCAACGGCGTACGCACCAGCTCCGGCGTCTCGCCGGCCGAGGTGAAGGCGACCCGCAAAGAGAACGAGTACCGCGCCAAGCAGTCGGGTCTTACCGAACGGAACACGTACGACGGGACGAGTCCCCTTCCCGCGTCCGACTCCGATTGCCTGCCGCCACCGCCACCGCGTCCCTCCGGTGGATGCAGCGTCTCCTGCGCCATCGGATCCGGCGATCCTCACCTGAAGACCTATGACGGCCTCTGGTATGACTTCCAGGCCGTCGGCGAGTTCGTGCTCACTCTGGCATCCGCCGACGACCTGCAGATACAGGCCCGCACCAAGGCGCCGCAGGGCCTACGCACGGTCTCGCTCTTCTCGGCGGTGGCCGCGGATGTGGCCGGCGACCGGGTCGGCATCTACCGCGTACCGACCGGCCTGCAGCTACGAATCGGCGGCGCTAGCGCGACTGGCTCGAGGTCGCTGCCGCACGGCGGCGCCGTCGAGGTGTTCGACGACGGCTCCGTCGACGTGCGCTGGCCGGACGGTTCCGTGCTGACCGTGCACCCGTCGGGGGCGCGTGCGCTGACCGTCATGGCTGACCTCGCGCAAGCGCGGCGGGGCAAGGTGTCCGGCCTGTTCGGCAACTTCGACGGCCAGGTCGCCGGTGATGCGGCGGTACGCGACGGGGCCGCGATCTCACCGACGACCTACGACGACCTCTACCCGAAGTACGCCGACAGCTGGCGGGTCACCCAGGCGACCTCACTCTTCGACTACGAGTCCGGCCAGAGCACCGCGACGCTCACCGACCGCAGCATGCCGGAGCGTCCGATAGCGGCCAAGGACCTGCCGAACCGGGCCACCGCCGAGGCGATCTGCCGCCAGGCCGGCGTCACCGAACGGGCGCCATTGGAGGGCTGCATCCTCGACGTCGGTCTTACCGGCGACATCGGTTTCGCCGCCGTGGCCGAACTGACGCAGCGGAGCCTTGTCGCCGCCGGGGCGACCACCCTCACTGTCACCAAGCCAAGCGGCACGGCGACGCTGACCTTCCCGGGCCAGGCCGGGCAACGGGTCGTGGTGCAGGTCGTCTCGTCGAACGTCGCCGACCAGTGTGGCGTGCTGGATCTGTTGAACGCCGGCGGGCAGTTCCTCTCCGGCGGCTGCATCATCGGCGGCCGCGGCTTCATCGACGGCACGGTGCTTCCCGCCACCGCCACCTACACCGTCCGCTTCAGACCGACCGGAGTCGGCCAGGCCAGCGTGCGCCTGTTCGCCAGCACCGACCAGATCCTGCCGATCACCCCCGGCGGTCCGGAGACCACCGCGACGCTCACCCAGCCCGGCGCCGTCGCGCGGATGGTCTTCACCGCGACGGCCGGCCAGAAGGTGTTCGTGGACGCACCGGCGTCCACCTTGGCCGACCAGTGCGGCGTGCTCACGCTGCGCAACTCGGCCGGAGAGTTCGTCGCCGGCGGCTGCATCATCGGCGGCCGAGGCTACATCGACGGTCACGTCCTGCCATCGGCCGGGCAGTACACCGTCTGGGTGGATCCGGCCGAGGCGGGGATCGGCACCACGCGGCTGCGGCTCATCGTCGACACGGACCAGCTAGGGACGATCATCAAGAACGGGCCGGCGGTCACGGCGACGGTTGGCCAACCCGGCGCCGTATCGCGCTTCTCGTTCACCGGCACGAAAGGACAGACGATCTCCGTCAGCACCGCCGGCTCAACCCTTCCCGACCAGTGCGGGGTGCTCAGCCTGCTCGATCCGGCTGGCAACGTGGTGACCGGCGGCTGCATCATCGACGGCAAGGGCGGCATCAACCCGTACGCGCTGCCGGCGAGCGGCCAGTACGTGATCCTGGTCGACCCGGCCGACCGGACGACGGGTACCGCGCAGCTCCAGCTGCACACCTGAGACCCTGACCGTCGGCAGTTGCCACAATTGCGGCCATCAGGATGGTGCGAGTTTGGCGCGGACCTGGTCGGCGTCGGGGTGGTGAAGGTCGTCGAGGATGGCCAGGGCCTGTTGCCAGGCGTCGCGGGCGGTGTGGGGGTTGCCGGCGGCGTGGTGGGTGTCGCCGAAGTGGGTCAGCGTGGTGGCCTCGAAGTAGCGGTCGCCGAC
>JBLNGJ010000313.1:0-3756 GCA_050264675.1 Micromonosporaceae bacterium | reverse complement strand
GTCGGCACGGTCAAGGATGTCGACGGCATCCGCACCTACGTCAGCGTTGACGGTGGCATGAGCGACAACATCCGTACCGCGCTCTACGACGCGTCCTACTCGGCCACGGTGGCCGGCCGGGCCAGCGCGGCCGCGCCGGTGCTCGCCCGGGTGGTGGGAAAGCACTGTGAGGCCGGCGACATCGTGGTCAAGGACGAGTTCCTCCCGGCCGACGTGCGCCCGGGCGACCTGCTCGCCGTGCCCGGCACCGGGGCCTACTGCCGGAGCATGGCGAGCAACTACAACCACCTGCCCCGCCCGCCGGTCATCGCGGTCGCGGACGGGGCGGCGCGGGTGATCGTCCGCCGGGAGACCGAGGACGACCTGCTGGCTTTGGACGTGGGGTAGATGGCCGAACCGGCCCGCCTGGCGAACGCGCCGGCCGGCGCCCCGGTGCGGGTGGCTCTGCTCGGCTGCGGTGTGGTCGGCCGCGAGGTGGTGCGGCTGCTGCACGACCAGGCCGCCGACCTGGCCGCCCGGGTCGGCGTCCCGATCGAGCTGGCCGGCATCGCGGTGCGCCGGCCGGGCCGTGACCGGGGCCCGCTACCGGTCGGCCGGAGCCTCTTCACCTCCGATGCGCTCGGCCTGATCAAGCGGGACGACATCGACGTGGTGGTCGAGGTCGTCGGCGGCGTCGAGCCGGCGCGGACCTGGCTGATCGAGGCGCTGCACGCCGGGCGCAGCGTGGTGACGGCGAACAAGGCCCTGCTCGCCGAGGACGGCGCCGCGCTGCACGAGGCCGCCGCGGCCGGCGGCGCCGACCTGTACTACGAGGCGGCAGTGGCCGGGGCGATCCCGTTGCTGCGGCCGCTGCGGGAGTCGCTGCACGGCGACCACATCACTCGGATCACCGGCATCGTCAACGGCACCACCAACTTTATCCTGTCCAACATGGATGCCTCCGGGGCCGGCTTTCACGAGGCGCTGGAAGCGGCGACCGCCCTCGGCTACGCCGAGCCGGATCCGACCGCCGACATCGAGGGCTTCGACGCCGCGGCCAAGGCCGCCATCCTTGCCTCGCTCGCTTTCCACACCCGGGTCCGCGCCGCCGATGTGTACCGCGAGGGGATCACCGAGGTCACCGCCGGCGATGTGGCCAGCGCCCGGGCGATCGGTTGCGTGATCAAGTTGCTCTGCATCGCGTCCTGTGTGGACGGTGTGGTCTCCGTGCGGGTGCACCCGGCGATGATCCCGCGTACGCACCCGCTGGCCGCGGTCGGCGATGCGTTCAACGCCGTCTTCGTCGAGGCGCGGGCGGCCGGGCCGCTCATGTTCTACGGCCGTGGGGCCGGGGGTGCGCCCACCGCCAGCGCGGTCGTCGGCGACATCGTGGCCGTGGCCCGCAACCGGCGCTCCGGCGTCCGCGCCGCCACCGAGTCCGCCTACGCCGATCTGCGCATCCAGCCGATGGGTGCGGTCGTCACCCGGTATCACATCTGCCTCGAGGTGCCCGACCGCGCCGGCGTGCTCGCCGCTGTCGCCGGTGTCTTCGCCCACCACGACGTGAGCATCCAGACCGTGCGCCAGGAAGGTCGGGGCGAGGACGCGACCCTCGTCGTGGTCACGCACACCGCGACCGATGCGTCCCTTGCCGCGACCGTCGCGCAGCTTCGCGCGTTAACCGGTTCGGACGGAGTGGTGCGCCGGGTGGCGAGCGTGATGCGCGTCGAAGGAGAGTGACGGGCGTGTGGCGCGGGCTGATCGAGGAGTACCGCGACCGCCTGCCGGTCAGCGCCGCGACGCCGGTGGTCACGCTGCATGAGGGCAACACGCCGCTGGTGCCGGCCGGCGTGCTCGCCGACCGCGTCGGCAGCGAGGTGCTGCTCAAGGTCGAAGGGGCCAACCCGACCGGGTCCTTTAAGGACCGTGGCATGACCCTGGCCGTCTCCAAGGCGGTGCAGGCCGGCGCCAAGGCGATCATCTGCGCCTCCACCGGCAACACCGCCGCCTCGGCCGCCGCGTACGCGGCTCGGGCCGGGCTCACCTGCGCCGTTCTCATCCCGGCCGGGAAGATCGCCACCGGCAAACTTGCCCAGGCCCTCGTGCACGGGGCCCGGCCGCTGCAGGTCGACGGCAACTTCGACGACTGCCTGGCCCTGGCCGCCAAGCTCGCCCTCGACTACCCGGTGGCCCTGGTGAACTCGGTCAACCCCGACCGCCTGCACGGCCAGAAGACCGCCGCCTTCGAGATCGTCGCCGCGCTCGGCGACGCGCCCGACATCCACTGCCTCCCGGTCGGCAACGCCGGCAACATCACCGCGTACTGGATGGGATACGTCGAGGAGGCCGAGGTCGGCCACGCGAGCCACCGGCCGCGCCTGTTCGGCTTTCAGGCCAGCGGCGCCGCGCCGATCGTGGCCGGCTCGGTGGTGGCCGAGCCAACCACGATCGCCACCGCGATCCGCATCGGCAACCCCGCGTCGTGGACGGCGGCCGAGGCGGCCCGCGACGCCTCCGGTGGCATCATCGCCGCGGTCACCGACCGGCAGATCCTCGCCGCCTACCGGATGCTCGCCCGCCAGGTCGGCGTCTTCGTGGAACTCGCCAGCGCCGCCAGCGTCGCCGGTCTGCTCGTGGCGGCCGAGGACGGGCTCGTTCCACCGGGCTCCACTGTGGTCTGTACGGTCACCGGGCACGGCCTCAAGGACCCCGAGTGGGCCATCGCAACCGCGCCCGCACCGGTGAACATCCCGGCCGACGTCACCGCCGCCGCCCGGGCTCTCGACCTCTGAGTCGGCCGAGGGCTCGCGGACTCGGCGAGCATCGAGCTGCTGCACGAGATCGTCGGCTCCGACCGGCTGGACGACGACAAGACCGCGGTCGAGAACCTCGGCCCGGCTCCCCAGGCCCGACCAGCGCCGCCTCCGGGGTCTGGACGGCCCCGCGTCCGGCGACATCGAGCGTTAACAATCTATTAGCAAATGGACCTACATCGTTCATTGATTCTCACGAAGGTGGGTCGCCTTGGGAGTCGAATACCTGGTCCTTCGCACCCGGCCCGCGGCGACTGGCCCGTCAATGGAGGCGCGCTCATGCATGATCGGTTGCTTGTCCCTCGTGGTCCGCCTGACCATCGCGTACGAACGCGCCGGGTCCCGAGGAGCGAAGCAACCATCATTGAAGAGGTGGCAACGATGCATAAGAAACGTCGGACCGTCACGCTGGTGGCCAGCGTCGCGGTCGTGACCGCTGCGGTATTGGCGGTCGCTGTTCCGGCCGAGGCGGCCACGAGCACTCCCGCCGCCGACCGGCCCAATTCATCACTGCTTTCCCCAAGCGCGAGGCAAGCGGCGGGCGCGGCCGACGTAGTTCTCGCCACCACCGACGAGATCCGGGCGATGGCCGTGGCCGACGGCAACGAGGTCCTCACGTTCTCGGTGAAGCGGTCCGGCCAGGCCCTCGTGCAGAAAACCATCACCTGCTACCCGAGTTTCACTTCGCCGTATGGCCCCAACACCGCGGGCTCGTCGGTCAGGGTCGACGCATACGTCTATTGCGACGACTGGGTGCACTCGATCAGCCTGCGGCCGCAGATCTACCGCAGCAACAGCCTCGTCGCCAGCGCGCTGTACGCGGTCGCTTACAGCAACTTCGTCGCCGGCAGCGTGTCCACGTCGTGCCTACCCGCCAGCTACTTCAGCGCGATCACCGCGATCATGACCCGGTACGACGCGACCCCGCAGTCGCTGCTGGTGAACTGGCGGAGCCTGGACGTCA
>JBLNGJ010000312.1:0-2686 GCA_050264675.1 Micromonosporaceae bacterium | reverse complement strand
CCGGCCGGTGCTGGTGCTGCCACAGCCAGACCGCCAAGTTCAGCGCGCGGCGTGGCTCAAGAGGCCATCGTCCGATTCCGCCAGGAGCGGCTGCAGTCGCTACCTGATTGGTAGGTCGCCGCTATGGTCAGGCGCGCGGGGAAGAGTCTGGGATGTATCCCGCCATTGATCTCGACCTGCGCCCCGACCGCGTTTGCGCAGCGCCATCGAGTTGTGCCAGTGAGCGGCAACGAGCCCTCAGAACACGAAGTCTACGATCGGCCCGTGACCCCGCCCGTCGGTTGCTGGTATAGACCGGCGCACACGGACGAACACCGCGCGGAACGGCCGCGGGACGTGAGGTCGCCTGCCGGATGGGGCCGCCCGGGGCGGCGGCACCACCGTTACGGGCCTACGCCCAGGTCACAAACGTGACGAGCATTTCGCCGTGGCCCATGTTCCGAACGTAGATGGAGTGGCCGTGGGCCTGGGAGCCGCTCACAAGCGTGCCCCACGAGGCCGGGCTGTCACCGGTCGCATCGGGACCACGGACTGCGGCGGCCTGGCCGACCGTGGTGAACGAGTCGAGGTGCGAGTAGATCGTCACGAGCTGGTCGTAGTCGTGCTGGTTCGGGTGCTGGTTGGTGCTTGGGTCGCTCGTATAGTCCATGCACGTGCCGAGGTTCGGGTTGTCGAAGTTCTCGTCCTGGTGGGCCAGGCCGAATGTGTGCCCGACCTCCTGGCACGTGACCAGGTTGCGCCACGCGGACGTGTTGTACTGCGGCGTGTTGAAGTAGGTGTCGTTCAGCTTGACGTAGCCCTTGGTGATGTGGGTTCCGCCGGTGATCGAGATGCCGGCGATACCGAGCCAGCCGTTGTTCCCGTACGCCGAGTTGCAGACCTCGACTCGACCGGTTACGGCCTTGCAGTTCTTGGGATTGGTGCTCCCGGCCACGACGACCGTGTCGAGGACAGTGGACCGGCTCCAGTCCGACGACGCGCCACGCAACGAGGAGTCCCATTGCGCGGTCACGTTGTCGCCGAGCTGGAGTGTGAACGGGTTCGACGTACGTGCCCAGTGGTAGCCACCCCAA
Organism: Micromonosporaceae bacterium; assembly: GCA_050264675.1. Classification (GTDB taxonomy): domain Bacteria; phylum Actinomycetota; class Actinomycetes; order Mycobacteriales; family Micromonosporaceae; genus JBLNGJ01. The sequence goes on along the minus strand of JBLNGJ010000312.1, from coordinate 1,613 downwards.
CTGTGGTTGGCGTTGGCAGCGGAGGACAGGGCGAGGCTGACCAGCGCCGCGGTGATGCCCGCGGCGAGCAACCTGATGCGCATTTTCGGCTCCTTCAGCCGTAGGAAAGGTAGTAGATGGAGGCTGGCATCTGCGCCCATGAACCGCAAGACACGGTACGACATGCGTAATTGTGGCGAAACAAACTACGTGTACGGATAGTAGTGGTCCGGCCGATGCAGGCTGTCGTATCGAGCATCGGCGGCGCCGGGGTGTCCCGTCCGGCCGGGCTTCGTCGAACCTTTACCCAACGCCCCGGGATTCGTTGAGGCCGATGAGGCATCGTAAGAACTGTGGTGTGTGGCCGTAATCAACTGGTCGAAGCCCACGTGCCGTTGACGCCGAGAGGCGGCTGACTCAGGGAGAGTCGACATGGAGATCACCGACTCGGCCGTGCGAGCACATGACCAACGTGAGCAGACCGGCGTACGCATCGAGGCCCGGCGGCTGACTCAGGAGGTAGACGGCGGCCGCACGATCCTGCGCGACATCTCGCTCACCGTCCGCCCGGGCCAACTCGTCGCGCTGGCCGGGGCCAGCGGTTCCGGCAAGACCACGCTCCTGGAGGCGCTCGCGGGCGTCCGTCCGGCGGCACAGGGCACGGTCACCTACGACGGTGTTGACTACTATGCCGATCTCGATTCGTTTCGCTCGATGCTTGGCTTCGTTCCGCAGGACGACATCATCCACCGCGAGCTCCCGCTGCGGCGGACGCTGCGGTACGCCGCGCGACTGCGGCTGCCCGCGAGCACGACGCCGGCGGCAGCGGATGCCGCAGTCGACGAGGTGCTACGGGTGCTTGATCTGACATCACGGGCCGAGGTGCCGGTGGGCCGGCTCAGCGGTGGTGAGCGCAAGCGAGCCAGCATCGCGGTGGAGTTGCTGACCAGACCCCGGGTGTTCTTCCTGGACGAGCCGACATCGGGACTCGACCCGGCGATGGCGGCGGACTTCATCCGCCACCTGCGCCGCATCGCGGATCTCGGGACGACCGTAGTCTTCACGACCCATAACCCATCCGACGTGTCGCCATGCGATCAGGTCGTGTTCCTGGCCCAGGACGGCCGATTGGCCTTCGCCGGAGCGCCGGACGACGCGTGTGCCCACTTCGCAACCCGCGGAATCGAGCAGATCTATCAGCGGCTCGCCGACGAAGCCGGTCCACCGAAATGGACGCAGCGCCCGCCGGCCGACCCGCCTGCGCTCCGGGGCGCAGAGGTACTGGTCCGGCCGCCCGTGGAGGCTCCGATGGGTGCCGTGCGGCAATGGGCGCTGCTCACGCGGCGCAATGTCGCCATCCTGGCCAGCAACCGCCTCACCCTGGGCATCCTGGTCGGATCTCCGGTGGCGGTGCTGTTGATGATCGTGGTGCTGTTCCGACCGCACGCCTTCGATGTGCCGAACCCGAGTCCGAGCGCGACCGCGATGATCCTGTTCTGGCTTGCGTTCGGTGGCTTCTTCTTCGGCCTCACCTACGGCCTGCTGCAGGTCTGCACCGAGATGGCGATCCTGCGCCGCGAGCGGTTTGTGGTCCTGCGGGTGGGGTCTTATCTTATGGCCAAGCTCGCCGTGCT
>JBLNGJ010000311.1:0-5849 GCA_050264675.1 Micromonosporaceae bacterium | reverse complement strand
CGCGCAGGGCCTCGATGATGCCGGGCATGAGCCGGTAGCGACCCTCCGCGCGTTGGTAGCAGTCGACGTTGGTGCCCATGGCCACGGGTTTGCCCGACCAGCCGGGTGCGGCAAGCTCGCGGCGCACCAACTCGGGCGCGTTGATCTTGACGATGATCTTCGAATCGAAGTCGTGGCCGGCGTCGAGGTCGAGGTAGGTGTGGGTGTTGCGGGCGAAGCAGTTGTGGCTGACCACATCGTTGGCAATGAAGTCCCCGGTGCCGGTGGTGATGTCGAACATCTCCCGCTCGCCCCCGAGCGCCTCGACCGAGGTGACGCCGATGAGCGCGTCGAGGGTGCCGGCGGCTGGGTCGGCGTGCCGGCCGATGCCGAGCAGGCGGTCGCCCACGGTCAAGTAGCGCCGCAGCTTCCCGGCCGGATCTTCCGGGCCGGGGGAGACGTACTTCCAGCCCCGATGGGTCAGGAATCGGTGATCGCCACTGGCCACCAGAGACACGCCGTTTTCCAGGCTGACCCGGTGGGCCGGCTTCACCGAGGACCAGTGGGCGAGCACCGTGGTCTCGGCGAACCGGCGGGAGTATCCGTCGGGCACGCTGCCCAGAACGGCGTCGCCCACGGTGAGCTCGGAGATGGGTTTGGTGCTGCGGTCAGCCATCCGAACCGGGGTCTCACCGGTCAAGCAGTACGCACAGGCGTGGCTGCAGCCGCGATACGGGTTGATCGTCCATTCGAACGGCACCCGCGAGGCGCCCGGCACCCGGTTGATGATTGACCTGGCCCGCACCTCGTAGAAGGTGATGCCGGCAAAGCCTGGCGTGGCGAACCGGCGCACCACGGCGTCGGGCAGGGCCAGGGGAAGCGCGCCGACCCGGTCGGCGGTTGTCTGGAGGCCCTCCCAACGCATGGCCTATTCGAACACGCGTACGGGTAGCGCGTCCACCCCGCCACTCCCGGCGGGCGGTCGGGTCAGGCGGCCTGGGTGGTCTTTCCGGTAGCACCGAGGCGGCTGCGGACGTCGTCCATATCGAGCGCCCGCACCTGGCTGATCAGGGATTCGAGCGCCTGCTCGGGTAGCGCGCCGGGCTGCGAGAAGACGATGATGCCGTCGCGCACCGCCATGATCGTTGGGATCGACCGGATGTCGAACTCGGTCGCGAGGGCGACCTCAGCCTCGGTGTCGACCTTGGCGAAGACGATGTCAGGGTGCCGCTCGGAGACCCGCTGATAGACCGGTGCGAAGCGGACGCACGGGCCGCACCAGGCCGCCCAGAAGTCCACCAGCACGATCCCCTCGCCGCTCGTGACCTCGGTGAAGTCGGTCGCCGTCAGGGTCTTCGTCGCCATGCTGTTCGCTCCACTCTCTCGTCGGGCCTCGGCTGATTCACAGGCCCGCGTTCATCCTCAACCAGAGGGTTCAGGGCGGCATTCCCCCTTCCGGTGTGCCACGCCGCACACCATGACGCATCGTGACGCCAGTGGTGAGTGAAGTGTTATGGATCGCCCCGATGTAACAGTGAGTAGCGATCGTCACGGGCTGTCGTTATAGAGCTTTACAATTTGATAACTGTGACCCAGGTCTCACCTGGCGCCCTTTGCCCACCCGGTCGGGGTCGGCACAATTCTTGCCACAGAGCGTGGGCGGCGGGCGCCGGGGAGGGCCCCGCCGCTCATTGCGTCTCCGGTTCGGCGATCGCGGGGCTGCCCTCTGTCAACGCTCCTACCTGCGTCGATGCGTTGACCATCGCCAGGGCGGCGGCCGCCGACCAGGCCCACCAGGCCTGGCGCCTGGCTTGATCAGATCCGCGGCCGGGGAATGGCGACCTGACTACCTACGGTGATGAAGGAATGCGTGGTCGGGAGGGTCACCGTCGACCCGGCCGTTCTGACAGACTCGCCTGTCGCATCGCTCGGTCCGGCGTGGAGATTGAGATGAACAGTTACGCGAAGCTTGCGGGAGAAACCAGGCCGATTCTCGCGAAGCGAGGCTTCACGAGAATCTTCGGTGGCCGGCGGGTCCGGTGGGAGCCGGCGTGGCAGGCCTACCCCGGTGCGATCGACGAGGCCCCGGCAGCGTGGCTGGTCGACCTCGCCGCCGTCGACGCGGCCCCGGTGCTGCGCCTGCCGGTTCGGCTGGACATCCGGCTGCCCTACCCGGGTGGCGGCCTGCCGGCCGAGGCCGACCTGAACCGGCTCGGCGCGTTCGACGGCCGGGTACGCGCCATCGCGGCCGAGCACGACGGCGTCTTCGTCGGCCGGGTTGCCTGCGCCGGCCTCTGCCGCTACACCGCCCACCTGCCGGCTGCGGCGGCTCAACCGCCGCGCGGCGCCTCGCTGGACGGCGCCGAGGTCAGCACCGAGTACGACCCGCACTGGGCCTACGTTCGTGACCATCTCGCGCCGGACGAACGCCAGGCGCAGCTGCTGGCCGACCTCCTGGTGGTCACGGCGTTGCGGCAGCACGGTGACGTGCTCGACCGGATCCGGGAGGTGGAACACGTCGCGCTCTTCGCCGGGCCGGACCCGGCCAACGACGCGGCCACCGCGCTGCGCGCGGAGGGCTTCAGCGTTGCGGTCGAGCGCGACGACGAGGGCGAGTTCGTGCTCCTCGCCACCCGGCGCGACGCGGTCGTGCCGCCGGCCGTGCACGAGGTGAGTTGGACCGTCAAGGAGTCGATCGAGCGGCACGGCGGCAGCTACGACGGATGGAGCTGCGCCGTCAGCACCGCCTGAGGCGGCCCGGCGTTTCGGAGATCGGGCCGCCGGCCCGGCCATATGCTGGCGTCGGGAGGTCGCCATGCCGAAGGAACCGAGCCAGCGACCCGCCGCGGGCCGCTTCGCCAGGGATGAGTGGGAGTTGCTCGTCACCCTCCCGGGCCGGGTGCTCGTCACCGCCTCAACGACCGCCTCGCCAACCACCGATCCGACCGCCGCGGTGACCGGCGGTCTGGCCGGATTGGCGGCCATCGCCGCCGGCCATGACTCGGCCAGTCCGCTGGTCCGGGAGGTGGTCGCCGCGATCTATGCGGAGTCCCTGCACGCGGGTGTGCCAGCGAGCGACCCGCCGGCCGCTTCGACGCTGGCCGCTGGCGCGCACGCGGCTGAGCTGCTCGCCGCGAACGCCGATCCGGCCGATGCGAGCGCCTACCGCGACTGGCTCGCCGGGATCGCCGGCGCCGTGTGCGGCGCGGCCGCGGCGCCCGGCACCGGTCGGCTCCGCGCGGCCGAGAGTAGGTACTGGACGCTGGCGCGAGAAACCAGCTGCAATTTCGCCGATGACCTGCGGGCGGCCCTGTCCCGCCGGGTGCCGAGGGCGTGAGTGGCGATGCGGTCGATGACGCCGTGGGCGTCGGGCCGTGGCCGGGCAGCTGGCCGGACGATCCACGCTACGATCCCGAGCTGCTCGCCTCCGGTGACCGGCGCAACGTAGTCGACCGGTACCGCTACTGGCGCACGGAAGCGATCGTCGCCGACCTCGACCTCCGCCGGCACGACTTTCACGTGGCCATCGAGAACTGGCAGCACGACCTGAACATCGGCACGGTCGTGCGGACGGCGAACGCGTTCTTGGCCCGCGCGGTGCACATCGTCGGGCGGCGCCGGTGGAACCGGCGCGGCGCCATGGTCACCGATCGGTACCAGCACGTGCATTACCACGAGTCGGTGGCTGCCCTGCTCGAGGCGGTGTGCGCCGAGGATCTTGTGGTGATCGGCGTGGACAACCTGCCCGGCGCGGTGCCGATCGAGAACCTTCAGCTGCCCCGGCGGTGCCTGTTGCTCTTCGGCCAGGAAGGGCCGGGCCTGTCCGCGCCGGCCCGGGCCGCCGCCACGCTGGTCTGCTCGATCGCGCAGTACGGCTCGACCCGCTCGGTCAACGCCGGGGTCGCCAGCGGGATCGCCATGCACACCTGGATCCGTCAGCATGCCGACCCGCCACCCATCGGTTGAGCGCCGGCCGATGCGACCAGTCCAGGGGCGATCAGTCCAGGGGCGACCGGCCCTGACTTTGCCGGCCGGTGAGCGCTTGACGGGCCGGGCCGGATCCCCCACGGTGGCTTTGTGAGCCGCGCGGTCTGTTGCCCGCGATGCGGCGGCGTGGTTCGGCCGCCGGATCTTATGCACACCGATTGGCGCTGCGACCTGTGTGGCCCGGTGGAGCCGCTTCATGTGGCCGAGCGAATCTCCGCGGAGATCCTCGCTTCGGTGCGCGACCGGATCCGGACCACCGAGTCGCGCGTTCCGCTGTGGTGCCCCTGGCCGTTGCTGGAAGGCTGGACGGTGACCGGCGTGGCGTGGGCCGGCGACGAGCGGCGGGGTCCGCGCGCGACCGCGCTCGCGCTCTCCGGCCCGGCGCCGCTGGCTGCCGGCCCGGCCGATGTCGTGTTCGTGGCCGAGGAGCCGGGGGTGGGTCTGGGTAACCACCTCGCCGGGCTCGGCGGCGCCGACCCGGGGCCATACCTGCAGGAGGCGCTGCACACGTCGGCGGCGCACGCCAAGGTGCGGGCGGCTGGCCATCCGACTCCACTGTGGGCGGTGCGGGCCACCGACGACCGCAGCGCCTATGTCGGTGAGGCGCGGGCGATGTGGCTCTATGCGATTGCCTGGCCCGCTCCGGCGGGTTACGTGCTGGCGGACCGGATTCTGTTGCATGATTTGAGCGAATCGCTGCCGAGCGAGCTCGTCTTTGGTGCCCTCTCGCCGTACCTTCGGTGCCGGTCCTAAGGGGTCGCTCGGCGGCCTATCACTGTCGCAGTGTCATTGTTCCAAACGATTAACTACCAGGCAGCGACCTGATACCGTGAGCCAAGCTGGCGGTGTCGGCACCTGCCATGTCGAGAGGGTGGCCGGAATGGGCAAGAAGATCGCCACCTGGGGCGGGGTCGCGTTCCTGATCTTCTTCATCGCGTACTCGCCCCAATCGGCGGCCGATGTCTTCCGATCTATCGGTCGGAGCCTGATGGACATCATGACCGGCTTCGGTGACTTCTTCGCCAACCTCGTCGCCTGACCTCACGGCATGACCACCGACGGTCCACACTCGCCGGACGACCGCGACGGCGATGACATCTACGCCGGCGACCCATTCGTCCGCGATGCGTCCGACGGGTTCAGCGGTCAGACGATCGACAGCGCCGCGTTCGAGGGCGGCCTGTACGACTTTGACGACAGCGAGTTCGCCGGGCTGAGCACCGAGCCCATCGACATCCCGCTGGACCGGGCGATGATGCCGATCCCGGAGCAGGAGCCGAGCGATCTGGTGCGGCGCTACCTGTTCCCGACCGAGAAATACCGCGGCGAGTGGCGCCGGCACTGGATCCATCTGGCCAAGAACCTCGCCCTCGGGGTCCTCGCCACGTTCGTGTTGGGCTACATCTCGGGGTTCTTCGCCAAGGAGGAGGTCGAGTCGGCGCTGGTCGTGCTGGTTGCGATCTGGATCGCGGTGATCGGCTGGGTGCTCTGGGACGTGGCCGAGTGGTACTACGACCGGTTCGTGCTCACCAACAAACGGGTGATGCTCATCGAGGGCATCGTGGGGCGCAAGGTGGCCATGATGCCGCTGCAGCGGGTCACCGACATGAAGTACACCCAGTCACCGATGGGGCGGGTGCTCGGGTACGGCACGTTCGAGCTGGAGTCGGCCGGCCAGGATCAGGCGCTGCGCAACGTGAAGAACCTGCCCAACCCGACCGATCTCTATCTGCAGGTGGTCGAGGAGATGTACGAGCCCGAGGCCTCCGAGGCCCGGCGGCGGCCGTCGCCCGCGGGCGACGACGCCGGCTTCTGACCGACCCCGGCGCCGCCACTCAGCACGGCCACTCCGGACCGGCGGTCGGGCGTACTGTCCTGAATGG
>JBLNGJ010000310.1:0-7215 GCA_050264675.1 Micromonosporaceae bacterium | reverse complement strand
CGGCGCAGCTGCTCGCTGGCGGTGGCACCGGCGAGGCACCCTCGGCCGTCGACGGTCCGGTCGAGATCTACGGCACGCCGGCGACCACCGTCGAGGCGGCGCTGGCCGAGCTGCTGTCCGGCCTGCATCCCCGCGGCTACCTGGCGATCCAGGCGTTTCTCGACCGGTTCGGCGACGCCCCGGCCGCACGCCTGCGGACCCGCCTGGCCGAGGTGACGCCCCGACCGGTGACGTTCGGCTGGGGGCCGCGTTACCTGCACTCCACCGGCCAGTACCACAAGGGTGGCCCGGCCGTCGGCTCGTTCCTGCAGCTGACCGGCGCGGTGGCCGAGGATCTGGCCGTGCCCGGCCGCTCGTACACCTTCGGCGAGCTGCAGGCCGCGCAGGCCGCCGGTGACCGCCTGGCGCTGACCGGCCGCGGGCGTCCGGTGCTGCGGCTGCACCTGCTCGACCGGGCCGCCGGCATCGAGGCGCTGCTGGCCGCGGCGCGGGGCGTGGCGGCCTGATGCTCCGCCCCGGCCCAGCGACCTCCGGACTCTCTCGCCAGCTTCGAGTAACTCCCGGCAACCCCCTGCGGGACCCGCAGGATCGGCGGTTGCCCCGCATTCCTGAGCCGTGCGCACTGGTCATCTTCGGCGTCACCGGCGACCTGGCCCGCAAGAAGCTGCTCCCGGCCGTCTATGACCTGGCCAACCGCGGCCTGCTGCCGCCGGCCTTCGTGGTGCTGGGCTTCGCCCGCCGCGACTGGGGCCACGGCGATTTCGAGGCCCTGGCCCGGGAGTCGGCGCAGCAGTTCGCCCGGACCCCCTGGCGGGAAGAGGTGTGGGCGCGGCTGGCCAGCAACATCCGGTTCGTGTCCGGCTCGTTCGAGGACGACGCCTCGTTCGACACGCTGGCCACCACGCTCGACGAGCTGCGCCGGTCGCACGGGATTCCGGGCAACGCCGCGTTCTACCTCTCCGTCCCGCCGGGGGCGTTTCCGGTGGTGCTCAAGCAGATGGGCCGCACCGGCATGGCCGACAACGACCGGGCCGGCGGCTGGCGGCGGGTGGTGGTGGAGAAGCCGTTCGGCTCCAGCCTCGCCACCGCCCGCGAGCTCAACGACCTGGTCGATGACGTCTTCACCGCTGGCGACGTCTTCCGCATCGACCACTACCTGGGCAAGGAGACGGTGCAGAACATCCTCGCGCTGCGCTTCGCCAACGCCCTGTTCGAGCCGGTGTGGAACGGCAACTACGTCGACTCGGTGCAGATCACGATGGCCGAGGACGGTGGCATCGGCACCCGGGCCGGGTTCTACGAGACCGCCGGCGCCGGCCGGGACGTGCTGCAGAACCACCTCATGCAGCTGCTGGCACTGACCACAATGGAAGAACCGACGAGCTTCGACGCCGAAGAGATCCACACCGAGAAGCTCAAGGTGCTGCGGGCCATCACGCTCCCGCCCGACATCGCCATCGGCACCGTGCGCGGCCAGTACCAGCAGGGCTGGGTGGCCGGCGAACGGGTGCCCGGCTACCACGAAGAGCCCAACGTACCGGCGAACTCCACTGTGGAGACCTACGTGGCGGTGCAGCTGGGCATCCAGAACCGGCGCTGGGCCGGCGTGCCGTTCTACATCCGCACCGGCAAGCGGCTGCCCCGGCGGGTCACCGAGGTGGCCGTACTGTTCAAGAAGGCGCCGCACCTGCCCTTCCACGCCGCCGACGTGGAGCTGCTCGGGCACAACCAGCTGGTGATCCGGGTCCAGCCGGACGAGGGCCTGGTGCTCAAGTTCGGTTCCAAGGTGCCCGGCACGACCATGGAGGTGCGCGACATCGCGATGGACTTCCAGTACGGCGAGGCGTTCACCGAGTCCAGCCCCGAGGCGTACGAACGGCTCGTGCTCGATGTGCTGCTCGGCGATCGTACGCTGTTCCCGCACGCGGACGAGGTGGAGGCGAGCTGGACGGTGATCGATCCGCTGGAGGAGGCCTGGGCCGGCACCGAGCCGTTCCCGTACCGGGCCGGCGAGTGGGGCCCGCGCGCCGCCGATGAGATGCTCGCCCGCGGCGGCCGCGCCTGGCGGCGGCCATGACCACGAGCCCAGTCACGACCACGAACGAGCCGACCTGGCGGGGGCCGGCGTGATAGCCCTGTGGGACACCAAGGGCACCGAGGTGGTCAAGGCCCTCTCGGCCGAGCGGCGCACCGCCGGCGGCGTGGCCAGCGGCTTGGCCCTCACGCTCATCGCCGTGGTGGACGAGGTCCGGGTCCGCGAGGCGGAGACCGCCGCCGCGACGGCCGCAGCGGCCCACCCGTGCCGGCTGCTCATCGTGGTCCGCCGGCCGGACCCGGTGGCGAGCGGCGAGTCCCGCCTGGACGCGGAGATCGTGGTGGGCGGGCGGCTGGGACCGGCCGAGGCGGTGGTGCTGCACATGTCCGGGCGGCTGAGCCTGCACCCCGAGTCGGTGGTGATCCCCCTGCTCGCCCCGGACGTGCCGGTGGTGACCTGGTGGCACCAGCCGCCGCCGGAAAGCATCGCCACCGACCCGCTGGGCGTGCTCGCCGAGCGACGTATCACCGACGTGGCCCAGGCCGACGACCCGCTGGTCGCGCTGCACGTACGGGCGGCCGACTATGCGCCCGGCGACACCGACCTGGCCTGGACCCGGGCCACGCCGTGGCGGACGCTGGTGGCCTGCACCCTCGACCCGGTCCCGGCCGGCGTCGAGTCGGCCACCGTGACCGCCACGCCCGGCGATCCGAGCGCCGCGCTGGTGCGCGGTTGGCTGCAGGCTCGGCTGGGCTTGACGCCGACCATGGCCGACGCCGAACCCGGCGGGATCGCCGAGATCGTGCTGCGACTGAGCGACCGCAGCGAGATCGCCATCGCCGAGCGGGACGGGGTGGGCCGGCTGCGCCGCACCGGGCTGCCGGAGCGAGCCATGCCGCTGCTGCGCCGCCAGCTCGGTGAGCAGCTCGCCGAGGAGCTGCGCCGCCTCGGCGCGGACCAGCCCTACGCCGATGCGCTCGCCTGCGCCACCGGCGTGACCGGCCTGCACGAGCGGCCGGCCACCCGGGTGCACGTCTGGTATGACCCGGCGCCGGTGTCAGCATGAGCGACGACGCGCTCACCTCAGCGGAGGAGCCAATATGAGCGAGGCGTCGGTGGTGGTGCACGCCGAGGCCGGAGTGCTGGCCCAGGCGGCCGCGGCCCGGCTGGTGGTCCGCCTGGTCGACGCCCAAGCCGCCCGCGGCTTCGCCACCCTGGTGCTCACCGGCGGGGCGGCCGCCGCCGCGGTCTACGCGGCGGTGCGGGACAGCCCGGCCCGCGACGCGGTGGACTGGGCCCGGGTCGACCTCTGGTGGGGCGACGAGCGGTTCCTGCCCACCGGCGACCCGGATCGCAACGAGACCCAGGCCCGGGCGGTGCTGCTGGACCACCTGCCGCTCGACCCGGCCCGGGTGCACCCCATGCCGGCCAGCGACGGCCTGGACGGCGACGACCCGGAGGCCGCCGCATCCCGCTACGCCGACGAGCTCGCCGCCGCAGCCCGTCCCGGCACCGCTCGGCTGCCCCACTTCGACCTGCTGCTGCTGGGCATCGGTGAGGACGGACACGTTGCGTCGATCTTCCCGGAGCACCCGGCCGCGTACGACTCCCGGCCGGTGACCGCGGTACGCGGCAGCCCGAAGCCGCCGTCGGTACGGATCAGTCTGACCTTGCCGGCGATCAACACGGCCGAGGAGATCTGGCTCGTCGCGGTCGGGCCGGAGAAGGCCACCCCGGTGGCGATGGGGCTGACCGGGGCCGGGCCGGTGCAGCTGCCGGTGGCCGGCGTCCGCGGGGTGCGGCGCACGCTCTGGCTGCTCGACCGGGCTGCCGCCACGGAGGTCTCGCCCCGCCTACGCAGCCTCCGCTGAGTTCGCGCCTGTTTCGCCGTAGATCTTGGATGATTTGAGGGCCTACAGGCCCCCAAATCATCCAAGATCGCCGAGAAAAGGGGACCCAGGGGTCAGTCGGAGGCGGCGGGGCGGCGGGCGCGCAGGCGATCCATCGCCTCGGCGAGGATGGCCGCGGCGTCGGCGTCGGTGCGCCGCTCCTTCACATAGGCCAGGTGGGTCTTGTACGGCTCGGTGCGGGGCCGGGCCGGCGGGTTGGCCTCGTCCGGGCCGGCGGGTAGGCCGCAGCGAGGGCAGTCCCAGGTCGCGGGGATGGGCACATCGGCGGCGAAGGACGGTTCGGTGTGGTGGCCGTTGGCGCACCAGTAGCCGACGGCTCTTCGGGGCACCGCCTCGGTCCGGTCCGCGGTGGCATCCACCCACCGCACGGGACTCGAACCGACTCGGGTGCCACGGATGGCATTACCACTGGCCACGGCGATCGCTCCAGGTGTCCGGGGGAAGACAGCGGTTGCGTGAAGCTCGACCGGTCAAGGGTGGGACGGCCGGCCAGGCCGACCGCCTGAGTCTAGGCCGAGATGCCGCCAGATGCCGCCCACCAGCGCGAGGCAGCGACGAACGGGTGATAGACGAACGGCCGATGGCCGAAGGGCTGATCGGCTCAGAGAGCGCCCGATTCGGCCAGCTTGAGCCAGAGCCCGAAGCCCACGATGCAGCCGAACCAGATGATGCCGACCACCAGTGTGTAGCGGTCGAGGTTCTTCTCGGCGATCGATGAGCCGGCGAGGCTGGTCGAGACGCCGCCACCGAACATGCTGGACAGGCCGCCACCCTTGCCCCGGTGGAGCAGGATCAGCAGCGTCAGCAGCACACTGGTGATGATGAGCAGCACGACCAGGACGTATGCGAAGGCCATCACCATGGCGGTTGATTGATCCTCTCCGTTGGGCTCGAGTCACGACCGTGGCGAATCCACCGCACGTCGCGACCCGACCAGGATAGCCGGCCGGGCCCGCAGGGCGGACCCGGGCCGGCTCGCCCAGGCTCAGGGTTGGGCCAGACCGAGCGCGCACAGGTCGGGCATGCCGAGGAAGGGGTTGAGGAAGCCGCCGCGGACGTTGGAGCCGGCCATCCGGATGCCCTTTTCGTAGAGGATCGGGATGCCCACGGCCTTCTGCTGGATCTGCAGGTCGAGATCGCCCCAGAGTGCCCACTGCCGCTCGGGTGAGGTCTCGGCGAGCGCGCCATCGATCTGGTCGTTGATCGACTTGTCGCGGAGGTTGGAGAAGTTGACGCTGCCCTGGCCGTGTCCGGTGATCGGGTCGAGCGGTGGGATCAGGCGCCCGTCGTAGAGCGGCGGGATGATCGCCGAGCCGTTACCCCAGTCGGGCACCCAGCCGGCCCACATCATGTCGTACGGGTTCGCCGGGTCGCCGATGTCGTTGTTGTAGTAGGTCTTCGGCGACAGGGGCTTGAGGTCGATCTCGATGCCGACCCGTTGGTACGCCTCGACGACGGTGTTCATCAGCCGCCGTCGCAGCGCGCTGTCGGGGAAGGCCAGCGAGACTTTCGACGGGCACGGCGTCTTCGCCTTCTCCTGCTCCTCAAGGATCGTCAGCGCCCGGTCCGGGTCACCCTCGGGGTGCGTGACGCTGTCGAAGACATCGAATTTCTTATAGGCCCCGAAGCCGGGCGGGATCATGGTGGTGGCGTAGTCGCCCAGCGCCGAGCCGCCGTAGACCGCCCGGAACTTGCGTTTGTTGAACGCGTGGATCAACGCCTCGCGGCAGGCCTGGCTGGTGATGCGCTCCGTGTTGATGGCGAGGAAGCGCACCGCGCCGGTGGTGCCGGTGACCGCCCGCTTGAGCAGATCCGGATCGTTGACCACCTGCTGGAGGAAGTTGGGCGCGACGTTGACGTCGAGCATGATCGTGTTCTTCGAGTCGCCCTCGTCCTCGATCAACTCGTTGGTGATCGAGCCTGACGCGTCCTCCCGGAACTGGAAGACGATCTTATCGGGGTACGCCTTGCGAACCTGGTCGGTCTTCGGGTCCCAGAACGGGTTGCGGACCAGCACCATGCCCTTGTCGGTGTGCGACCCGGGCTCGATCTTGTAGGGACCGTTGGAGAACGGGTACCGGGTGTACTCCTCCCGGGTGTCCTTCTCCGGCGGCACCGGGGCGAAGGTCGACATCGCCACCGCGTACCCGAAGTCGCCCACCGGCTTGCTCAGATGGAACTCGATGCGCCGCTCGTCCAGGCACTTGATGGACTCGAGGCCCTTGCGGTTGTTGTCGTTGGCGACCCACGGGCCGAGGTACGGATCGGGGCTGTTGTCCTGCAGGTACTGCAGGGGATACGGCGCGCCACCCTGCATCTGGACGTCGCGGGAGAAGCGCCGCTCGACGCCGTAGCGGACCTGGCTGCAGGTGACCGGTGAGCCGTCCTCCCAGCGCAGACCGGGCTTGAGGGTGAACCGCCACACGGTGTTGTTGTCGCTGGGCCGGCCGGCGTCGGTGGCGAGATCACCGACGATCTCACTCGCCCCGTCCGGTGTGGCCTTGTAGGTCGTCAGGGTGCGGGCGAGGAGCCGCAGCGCGTCCGCCTCGACCGCGACGTAGGAGACCTGCGGGTCGAGGTTGTCAAAGTCGGCCTGCGTCACCACGTAGAGCGTGCCGCCCGGCTTGGGCGCCTCGGGGGCGCTCGACGCGCCGGCGAGGTCGCAGGCGGTGGCACTCGCGATCGCGGCCAGGGCGACACCGCCGGTCAGAACCCGGCGCGCAAACCGGCGCAGGGCCGAGGGAGACGGGGGGGTCCGCATGTCGACACACTCTAGGGGGCCGGGGCGGTTCGCGCGAAACCACCCACCATGACCATCCGAACTCTGCCCCGTTCCCCTTGCGACTTCCGAAGAATGTCGGCGCAGCGTGCCTTGCTGTTACACAGGCAGTGACTGGTAGCGGCAGATCAGCGTGAACTCCTCGGCGTCGATGCTCGCGCCGCCGACCAGAGCGCCGTCGATGTCCGGCTGGGCCATGATGCCGCGGATAGTGGACGCCTTGACCGAGCCGCCGTAGAGGATCCGGGTACGGTCGGCCACGCCCCCACTGAACGCGTCGACCAGTCGGCCCCGCAGTGCGCCGATGACCTCCTGCGCGTCCTCCGGAGTGGCGGTATGGCCGGTGCCGATGGCCCAGACCGGCTCGTACGCGATCACCACGCGCTCGGCCTGGTCCGGCTTGAGCCCGGCCAGGGCCGCGTCGAGCTGGGTCAGGGTGTGCCGCACGTGCTGGCCGGCCTCGCGCACCTCCAGCCCTTCGCCCACGCAGA
>JBLNGJ010000309.1:0-4655 GCA_050264675.1 Micromonosporaceae bacterium | reverse complement strand
GGGTGAGCTTGGCGCGCAGGTGCGGGTCGGGCACGGCCGCGCGCAGGTGGGCCAGCGCCACCCGCTCGGCCAGCCGCATCAGCCGCGGCTGGAGGAACCCGACCGCGAACGCCTCCCGCTGCAGGTAGGCCACCGCCCGGACGAACCGCTGCGCCGGCGGCACGGCCGCGTAGAACCGCCGGGCCCGAGCGCCGGTGGCCCGGTCATGGCGCGGGATGATCCACGCCGGCGTGCGCTGGAACAGGGACAGCTGGGCCACCGCCGGCGCGATGCGGGGCACGAACTGGACCGCCGACGCGCCGGTGCCGACCACCGCGACCCGGCGGCCGGCCAGGTCGAGGTCGTGGTCCCAGCGGGCCGAGTGGAACACCGCCCCGGTGAACGTCGCCAGGCCCGGCAACGGCGGTATCGCCGGCTCGCTCAGCGGTCCGGCCGCGGCCACGAGCAGGTCGGCGGTGTAGGCGCCGGCCGAGGTCTGCAGCCGCCAGCGCCGCTCGCCGCCGTCCCAGGTCGCGGCGCGCAGCTCGTGGCCCAGGCGCAGATGCGGGCCGAGCTCGAACCGGCGTACGCACTCGCGCAGGTAGGCCCAGATCTCCAGCTGGCCGGAGAAGCTGCGCGACCAGCCGGGGTGGGGCGCGAACGAGAACGAGTAGAGGTGCGAGGGCACATCGCAGGCGCACCCGGGATAGGTGTTGTCGCGCCAGGTGCCGCCCACGTCGTCGGCTCGCTCGAAGACGACGAAGTCGCGGTAGCCAGCCCGGCGCAAGGAGATGGCCGCGCCGAGCCCGCCAAAGCCGGCGCCCACGATCGCCACCCGCACATGTGGGGTGACCGCGCTCATGGACGCGAAACTACCCTGCGCGAAATACGCTGGTCGGCCCGCCTACGGCGGTGCCTATGCTGACCACGCCATGCCATCGCTGCCCGAGTTGAGGACCCGCGTCGATGCGTTGATGCTGCGCGACCAGCGCCGGCTCCGCCGCCGCCTGGACGGCGCCGCCGCCCATCGCGACCCGACCGGCCTTGAGCGCCTCGCCGACGACGTGACGGCGGCCGAGCAGCGCCTGGCCCACCGGCTGGCCGGCGTACCGGTGCCGTCCTACCCCGCCGAGCTGCCGATCAGCCAGCGACGCGAGGAGATCGCCGCGGCCATCCGCGACCACCAGGTGGTGATCGTGGCCGGTGAGACCGGTTCGGGCAAGACGACGCAGCTGCCGAAGATCTGTCTGGAGCTGGGTCGAGGCGTACGCGGGATGATCGGCCACACCCAGCCGCGGCGCATCGCCGCCCGCTCGGTCGCCGAACGCATCGCCGAGGAGCTGGGCACGCCGTTGGGCTCCACGGTCGGCTACCAGATCCGGTTCGCCGGCCAGGTCGGCGAGCAGACGCTGGTGAAGGTGATGACCGATGGCATCCTGCTCGCCGAGCTGGGTCAGGACCGCCAGCTGAGCCAGTACGACACGCTCATCATCGACGAGGCGCACGAACGCAGCCTCAACATCGACTTCATCCTCGGCTACCTCAAGCAGCTGCTGCCCCGCCGCCCCGACCTGAAGGTCATCATCACCTCGGCGACCATCGACCCGCACCGCTTCGCCCGTCACTTCGCCGAGCCGACCGGCGACGCCCCGGTCGTCGAGGTCTCCGGCCGCACCTACCCGGTGCAGCTGCGCTACCGCCCGCTCATCGAGGAACCGGCCGGTGACGGCGGCGACGACGCGGCGCTGGCCGTCGCCGAGGTCCGCGACCAGATCCAGGCCATCTGCGAGGCGGTGGACGAGCTGGGCGCGGAGGGGCCGGGCGACATCCTCGTCTTCCTCAGCGGTGAGCGCGAGATCCGCGACACCGCGGACGCGCTACGCCGGCAGGACCGGCCCGGCACCGAGATCCTGCCGCTCTACGCCCGCCTGTCCACGGCCGAGCAGCACCGGGTCTTCAGCCCCCACCGTGGCCGGCGCATC
Organism: Micromonosporaceae bacterium; assembly: GCA_050264675.1. Taxonomy (GTDB): domain Bacteria; phylum Actinomycetota; class Actinomycetes; order Mycobacteriales; family Micromonosporaceae; genus JBLNGJ01. The sequence continues at coordinate 2,694 of JBLNGJ010000309.1, read as the reverse complement.
GTGCTCGCCACCAACGTCGCCGAGACCTCGCTCACCGTGCCCGGCATCCGCTACGTCATCGACCCGGGCAACGCCCGCATCTCCCGCTACAGCCACCGGCTCAAGGTGCAGCGGCTGCCGATCGAGCCGGTGTCGCGCGCCTCGGCCAACCAGCGGGCCGGGCGCTGTGGACGCACGTCCGACGGCATCTGCATCCGCCTGTATCCGGAGGCTGATTTCGCGGCCCGGCCCGAGTTCACCGACCCGGAGGTCCTGCGCACCAACCTCGCCTCGGTGATCCTGCAGATGACCGCGCTCGGGCTGGGCGACGTGGCCGCGTTCCCGTTCCTGGATCCGCCCGACCGCCGCAACATCGCCGACGGCGTCGACCTGCTGCACGAGCTCGGTGCGCTCGAGGCCGACCGGCGCTCGGGGCCGCGCCGGCTCACCCCGCTGGGCCGGCGGCTCGCCCAGCTCCCGATCGACCCCCGGCTCGGGCGCATGGTGCTCGAGGCCGAGCGCACCGGGTGCCTGCGCGAGGTGCTCGTCATCGCGGCGGCACTGTCCATACAGGACCCTCGCGAACGCCCCATCGAGGCGCAGGCGGCGGCGGATGAGAAGCACGCTCGTTTCGCCGACCCGGGCTCGGACTTCCTCACCTACCTCAACCTGTGGCGGCACCTGCAGGAGCGCCAACGCGAGCTCTCCTCCAGCCAGTTCCGCCGGATGTGCCGCACCGAGTTCCTCAACTACCTGCGGGTGCGCGAGTGGCAGGATCTGGAGAGCCAGCTGCGGCAGGCGGTGCGGGGGCTGGGCCCGCGAGGCGGCGACCCAACCGGAGCGCCGCGAACCGGCGCCCCAACCGGAGCGCCGCGAACCGGCGCCCCGACCGGGCCGATCGAGGCCCACCCCGACGCGGTGCACCGCAGCCTGCTCGCCGGCCTGCTCTCGCACATCGGGGTCAAGGATCCGGAGAAGTCGGATTACCTGGGCGCCCGCAACGCGCGGTTCGCCGTCTTCCCCGGCTCGGCGCTGTTCCGCCGGACTCCCCGCTGGGTGATGGCGGCCGAGCTGGTGCAGACCACGCGGCTGTGGGCGCGGGAGGTGGCCCGCATCGAACCGGAGTGGGCCGAGGCGCTCGCCGGGCATCTGGTGCGGCGCAGCTACAGCGAACCGCACTGGGACGCCGGCCAGGGCGCCGTGCTCGCGTACGAGCGGGTCACCCTCTACGGCCTGCCGCTCGCGGCCAACCGCAAGGTCAACTACTCCCGGGTCGACCCGGTGTTGTGCCGCGAGCTCTTCCTGCGCCACGCGCTCGTCGAGGGCGACTGGGAGACCCACCACCGGTTCTTCCGCGCCAACCGCGAGCTACTGCACGAGGTGGAGGAGCTCGAGCACCGGGCCCGCCGTCGCGACATCGTGGCCGACGACGAGACGCTCTTCGACTTCTACGACCGGCGGATCCCGGCCGAGGTCGTCTCGGCCCGTCACTTCGACACCTGGTGGAAGCGCACCGCGAAGGCCCGCCCCGAGCTGCTCGACTTCTCGACCGCGATGCTGGTCAACCCGGCCGCCGGTCGGGTCAGCCGGGCCGACTTCCCGGACGTCTGGCCCCAGTTCCGGCCGGGCCGGGCCGGGTTGAACCTGCCGCTGAGCTACCGGTTCGAGCCGGGTGAGCCCGACGACGGCGTCACCGTCCACATTGCCCTACCACTGCTCGATGAGGTCGCCGACGATTTCGACTGGCAGGTGCCGGGGCTGCGGGAAGAGCTGGTGACCGCGCTCATCCGGACCCTGCCCAAGCCGGTGCGGCGCAACTTCGTGCCGGTGCCCGACCACGTCAAGGCCGTGCTGGAGCGGCTGAACCCGGACGGGCAGGCGCTGCGGCCGGCGCTGAGCGAGGAGCTGCGCCGGCTCACCGGCGTCACCGTCGACCCCGACCAGTGGCGCCTGGACCAGGTGCCCGACCATCTGCGCCTGACGCTGCGGGTCGAGGACGAGCACGGCGTCGCGCTGGCCGAAGGCAAGGACCTCGGTCCGCTGCGCGAGCGCCTACGGCCACTGGCCCGCAAGGCGGTGGCGGCGCTCGCGGCCGGGCTGGAACAGCGCGGCCTGAGCTCGTGGACGCTCGGCACCCTGCCCCGGGTGGTGCACCGCCAGCACGGCGGCCACCCGGTCACCGTCTATCCGGCGCTGGTTGACGAGGGTGGCAGCGTCGGCGTGCGGGTGTTCTCGACCGCGGCCGAGCAGACCACCGCGATGTGGGCCGGCACCCGGCGGCTGCTGCGGCTGACCGTGCCCACGCCGGTGCCCCAGCTGTCCCGACGGCTGTCCACAGTGGTCAAGCTCGGGCTGACGCGCTACCCGTACCAGAAGGTGCCCGACCTGCTCGAGGATTGCGTGGATGCGGCCGTGGACCGACTGCTCACCGAGGCCGGCGGTCCGGCCTGGGACGAGGAGGCGTTCGCGCGGCTGCGCGACACCGTGCGGGCCGGGCTCACCGAGGCGACCGCCGAGATCGTGGTGCTGGCCGAACGGACGGTGGCCGCGGCCGATGAGGCCCGAACCGCGCTCGGCGTCGCCACCGCACCGGAGCTGGCCCCGGCGATGGACGACATGCGGACCCAGCTGATGGCGCTGGTCGGCCCCGGCTTCGTCACCGCGACCGGTTGGGATCACCTGCCCGACCTGCCCCGTTACCTGCGGGCGATCACC
>JBLNGJ010000308.1:0-5831 GCA_050264675.1 Micromonosporaceae bacterium | reverse complement strand
CGTCGCACCCGGCACGGTCACGCCGGGCGTTGTCCCGCCGGGTGGGGTCACACCGAGCGACGTGACGCCCGGCGATGTCACGACACCTGGTGCCACGACACCCGGGGCCACGACACCCGGGGCCACAACACCCGGGGCCGCAACACCCGGCGCGGCCACGTCTGGCCCCGGCACACCGCCCACCGGCGCGGGCCGGCCGGAAGCCGGCGTGCGTGGCACCGGTACGCCCGACCGCGGCGTCACCTTTACGCCGGCCACGGCGTCACCCGCCCCGACACCGGCCGGCGCCCTGGTGCCCGGGGCGCCCGGGCCCGTCGTCGACCAGCTCGCGCCGCTGCGGGCCGCGATGCGGGCGGCGGGCCTGTTGCCGGTGGTGAGTCGATCCACAATGGACTAGCTCTGGCGGCGCTGGCCGTCGAACGCGACACGCCGTCACAGGAAACCTGGACTCATGATCGACGGCAACGGAGAGGCGGTGGGGTAGCCTGCCGCTGTGACGGCGCTCGACCAGCGGGATCCCACCCACTCCAGCGGGTCGGTCCAACGCCCCGAGCCGCGCCGGCTACGACTGGGCTCGGTGGAGTTCTTCGCCATCGTGGTCGTTGCGGTGCTGGTCGGGCGCGGTTGGCTGCTCGATCACCTGCAATCGCCCCGGGCCCAGACGCTGATCACTGTCTTTGTATCGATCATCGTGCAGGCGACGCCATTCCTGGTGCTCGGTACGCTGGCCTCCGCCGCGCTGACGGCGTTCGTCCCGGCGCGCTGGTCTACCCGAGCCCTGCCGCAGCGGCCGGCAGTCGCGGTGCCGGTGGCCGGACTGGCCGGCGTGGTGCTGCCCGTGTCCGAATGCGGCTCGGTGCCGGTGGCCGGTGCGCTGGTGCGCCGCGGTGTCGCTCCGGCGGCGGCGTTCGCGTTCCTGCTCGCCGCACCCGCGATCAACCCGGTGGTGCTGGTCTCCACCGCGGTCGCGTTTCCGGGCCGGCCGAGCATGGTGTTCGCGCGGCTGGTGGCCAGCCTGGCCGCCGCCGTCATCATGGGCTGGCTTTGGCTTCGCTTCGGTCGCCCGGAGTGGCTCGCCCCGCTGGGACCGTCGGCACGGCAGGGGATCGGTGACCCGCACACGGCGACCGGCTGGCCCGCGTTCTGGGCGTCCTGCCGGCAGGACGTGGTCGCCGCCGGTGGCTTCCTGGTGATCGGGGCGTTCGCCGCGGCGAGCCTCAACGTGACCTTCTCGCCCCGGTGGCTCGAGGCGGTCGCGGCCGAGCCGGCCTTCGCCGTGGTGGCCTTGGCCCTGCTCGCGGTGCTGCTGTCGATCTGCTCGGAGGCGGATGCGTTCGTGGCCGCGTCGTTGAGCCAGTTCTCGCTCACCGCCCGGCTGGCCTTCCTGGTGGTCGGCCCGATGGTCGACCTGAAGCTCTTCGCGATGCAGGTCGGCTCGTTCGGCCCCCGCTTTGCCATCCGGTTCGCGCCGGCGACGTTCGTCGTCGGCGTGCTGGTCTCGGCCATCGTCGGCGTGGTGCTGCTGTGAGCAGCGCGAGGAGCGGGCGAAGGGTGTTGCTGTGAAGCGGGAGGCGCAGGCGGTGCTGCTGCTCCTGCTCGGCGGCACGTTGGTCAAGATCAGCCTGAACGGCACCTACGTGCGCTACGTCAAGGAGGGCCTGCGCCCGTTGCTGGTCGTGGCCGGCGTCGTCCTCGTCGTGTTGGCGGTGGTGACGCTGTGGCAGGTGTTGCAACCGGCCGCAGCGACCCAGGACCCTCCCGAGATCTTGGATGATTCGGGGGCTCCCAGGCCCTCAAATCATCCAAGATCTGCAGGGGCGGAGGCAGGGGCGGAGGCAGGGGCGGAGGCGGGTGCGGAGGCAGTGGCGCGGGCGGTGGCGGTGGACGGGGGCGACGGCTTCGCGCACCGGCAACCCCGCATCGGCTGGCTGCTGCTCGTGCCGCCGCTGGCCCTGCTGCTGTTCGTGCCGCCGGCGGTCGGCGCGTTTCAGGCCAACCGCAGCGGCACGGCGCTCTCGGCCGCGGCCAACTCCGACTTCGCGCCGCTGCCGGCCGGCGACCCGGTGCGGCTGAGCGTCCTCGAATACGCGTCCCGGGCCGTCTTCGACCGCGGCTCGCTGGAGAGCCGCCGGGTCAAGCTCACCGGGTTCATCATCCCCGGCCCGGGCGGCCAACCCTACCTGGCCCGGATGATGGTGACCTGTTGCGCCGCGGACGCCCGGCCGATCAAGGTTGGCCTCACCGGCCTGGTGCCGGCGGACCTGGCCGAGAACCAGTGGGTCGAGGTGGTCGGCGGGTACACCACCCGGGCCGACCGGGACTCGGTCAACGGCGACGTCATCCCGTACCTTCAGGTCAGCTCGTCCCGAGAGATCTCCGCGCCCGAGCAGCAGTACGAGTCCTGACGCCCGGCCGCTACGCCGTGCTGATCATGCGGTCGATCTGGTCGGGCTCCTGGGGGTGGGCGAAGTAGAAGCCCTGCACCGCGTCGCAGCCCAGCGCCTGCAAACGGTCGGCCTGGCCCGAGGTCTCCACGCCCTCCGCGGTCACGGTGAGGCCGAGCGCGTGGGCGAGCCGGATCAGGGCGTCGACGATGCGCTCGTCGATGCCGCCGGGCAGGCTGGGTTCGCGTAGCCGGGCGATGAACGGCCCGGCCAGCTTGAGCACGTGCACCGGCAGCGTGCTGAGGTAGGCCAGGTTGGAGTAGCCGGTGCCGAAGTCGTCGATCGCCACCCGTACGCCGGAGGCGACGAGCTGGCGTAGCGCCTGCAGCGGCGCGCCGGCGGTGGCCATCGCGGCCGTCTCGGTCAGCTCCAGCTGCAGCATCGACGGGTCGAGGCCGGCCTCGGCGAGGGCGCTCTGCACATCGTCGACGAGCGTGGGTTCCTGGGTCTGCGCCGCGGCCAGGTTGACACTGACGAACGGGCCGTTGCCGTTGAACCGGCGCTGCCACGCCACCGCCTGCTCGCACGCCTTCTGCAGGACGAAGCGGCCCAGTGGCACGATGAGACCGGTCTCTTCGGCCAACCCGATGAACCGGTCCGGCGTGAGCAGGCCCAGCCGCGAGTGGTGCCAGCGCACCAGCGCCTCGACCCCGCAGACCCGCTTGTCCTTGAGGTCGACGATCGGCTGGTAGACGAGGGTGAACTCGCCGCGGTCGAGGGCGAGCGGCAGCGCCGCCGAGAGCTCGAACCGGTCCGCCTCGGCGGCCAACCGGTCGGGGTCGTAGAGCGCCCACCGCCCCCGGCCGCCCGACTTGGCCCAGTAGAGGCTCACGTCGGCCGCCTTCATGATGTCGGCCGACGTGGTGTTCACGATCGGGCGTTCGACCACGCCGACGCTGGCCGACACGCGCAGCCGGTGCCGTCCGACCGGCAGCGGTTCATCGAGCGCGACGAGCGCGTCACGGGCCATCTGGACCGCCTCGTCGCTGCCGGTGGAGCGCTCCACGAGGACGACGAACTCATCCCCACCCATGCGGGCGGCGAGGTGCCCGCGCGCGGTTGCGCACTCGTCGATACGCCGGGCCACCTGGATCAGCAGCTGGTCGCCGATGTCGTGGCCGAGGCTGTCGTTGATGTGCTTGAACCCGTCCAGGTCAAGAAAGCACACTCCGACCCGGTCGGACGGGTTCTTGCTCGCCAACGCCTGGGTGAGCCGGTCGGCGAAGAGCGTGCGGTTGGGCAGCAGCGTCAGCGGGTCGTGCGAAGCCTGGTAGCGCAGGCGTTGCTGCAGTCGGTGGCGGTCGGTGATGTCGTCGAGCATCGCCACCGTGAAGCGCGGATGGCCGGCCTCGTCGCGGATCAATGAGACGGTCAGGTCGGTCCAGACCACGGCGCCGTTCTTGCGGGCGTACGCCTTCTCCAGCCGGACGTGTTCGATGTCGCCCCGGATGAGGTCGGCGTAGCGGTCCCACATGCCCGGCTCGTCTTCCGGGTGCACGAGGTCCCGGACGTTGCGCTGGCACATCTCCTCGACGGTGTAGCCGAGCAGGTCGGCGAAGGTCTGGTTGACCTGCACGATGCGCCCGTCGGTGTCGGCGATGCCGATGCCGATCGCGGCACCGGCGAAGATGGCGCGGAACCGGGCCTCGCCCTCCCGTGACTCGCGCTCCAGCTGCGCGTACGCCTTGATGATCGCCTTACCGAGGCGCTCCTGTTCGGCCAAGGTGCGCTCACGCAGCGCCTGGGCATACCCGGCGGCCACAGCGGCCAGCACCGAGGCGAGCCGCGCGCCCTGCTGGCTCATCGGAACCGGTTCGCCGCCGAGGCCGGGCAGTGTGTGGCAGAGCAGCGCGAGCGTCGCCTCCAGCGCCGCCGGCTCGGTGACATGGGCCTCCACCAGCGCGGCCCCTACCCGCCGCGCGCCCTCCCGGTCGAACGCCTGGGCGGCCACCATCGCGGCCAGCCGCTCGGCCAGCCCGCCGAGCAGGCGCTCGGCTTCGCCGCGGCTCATCGGCACGAACGTGTGGGCCCGTACCGCGTCGGCCCATTCGTGGGCCAGCTCGGCCAGCCAGCCTTGGCCGCCGCCTGGGTCGGTCGCGCTGCCGTCGTGGTTCATGGTTCCGTCAGAGCTTGCGCGCGACACCCGCGTAGGCGCCGACCATCTCTGGGTGTTCGGTCTGACTGCCGGGCTCGGGTCGCCAGGCCGGTATGAACACCAGGCCGGGATCGACCAGCTCGAAGTCGCCGAAGTAGGGCAGGATCTCCTCGCGCGACCGCAACACGATCTCGGTCGCGGTCCGGGCCGAGAGCCGCTGCGCCTCGATCACCTCCTGGGGCTGGCCGTCCAATGTGGCGTGTGAGATGAGCAGGTAGCTGCCTGGTCCGACGGCGGCCCGCAGCGTCGCGGTCGCGGCCTTCGGCTCGTCGGTGCCCGGAACGAAATGGATCACGCCGGCCAGCAGCACGGCGACCGGCTTGGTGAAGTCGATCAGGCCGAGCTTGCCGGTCTCGGTCAGGATGCGGTCGGGCTCGCGCAGGTCGGCGCAGATGACTGCGCACCGGTCGTTGCCCTCGAGGATAGCCCGGCTGTGGGCTACCGCGACCGGATCGATATCGACGTAGACCACTGTGGACTCCGGCGCAAGCTCCTGGGCGACCTCGTGCACGTTGCCCACGGTGGGGATGCCGGAGCCGATGTCGAGGAACTGACGGACGCCCTCGCCAACGAGGTAGCGCACGCCGCGACGGAGGAATGCGCGGTTGGCCCGCATGGTCTCGGCGAGGTTCGGGGTCATGCTCGCGATCTGCTCCGCCAGCTGGCGATCGATGGCAAAGTTGTGCGCACCGCCGAGGAAGTAGTCGTAGACCCGAGCCGCGCTGGGCCGGCTGATGTCGATGCCGTCCGGCGCAACTTCTGGCAGGTTCATCCGTCGCCTCCGATGATCTTCGCCGCACCGCGCGGTTGACGCCCATTCTGCCCGGTGATCCGGCGATGTCGACAGGGGCAGAGAGGGCGTTCACCGCCTCGATCGTCGCATGGGCGATGTCGCCGACGAACACCCTGACGCGATGCAGGTCGCCGTATGGCCGGTGTGCGATGTCTGGGCGACGCGGTCGATCGCGGTTCAGCCCGGGCGACCACAGGGCGGGGAGGGCCGGGTCGAAGGTGGACGCTGCGCTGCCTGGGCGGCGCGGTCGTCGCAGGTCACGCCGGGCGACGGCGCGTCTGAGCCGAGCGTGGGCTGGTCCTCCGGCACCTCGATGGTCGGCTGCGGCTCGACGGCGCCGTAGGCCAGGCGCATCAGCGGCAAGGCCACTGGCGGGACGCTCATGAAGATGAGTCCGACGAAGACGAGAAGCCGGGCCCGGGTGAGCTGGCGGCGCAGC
>JBLNGJ010000307.1:0-7376 GCA_050264675.1 Micromonosporaceae bacterium | reverse complement strand
GGTGATGTACGGGTCGCCGGACTTGCGGAACTGGCCGGCGTGCCACTGCGCCGCGGTGTCGTAGGCCCGCTGCAGCAACCGGGTGTCGGCCTTGGCGTGGCTGGCCCGGTGCGTCGCGATCAGCGGCTCGAGCACCTCGCTGACCTGCGGCGTCTGCCAGGGAGCGTTGAACCGGGCCATCCGGGCGCGCAGCCGCCGGCCGGTGGGTGCGGCGCTGAGGGTGAAGCTGGACGAGCCCGCCGCGTCCCCGGCCGCCGAGGCGTCGACGGCCGGCCCGGCGCCATCCGCGGCTCGGATCGGGAAGGCGAGCACCACGCCGCCGTCGTCCTCGACCACGGGCACCTCGACCACGGGCACGCTGAGGTCCGCCTCCTCGGCGACGCGCTCGGGCGCCTCGACGGGCCTGACCGTCCCCTCCACCGGAGGGGCGACGTCGCTGGACACCGGCCGCTCCTCACTCCGGGCCGCCCACCCCGCCACGGCCGCGAACGCCAATCGTACCGCCCGCACCGGCCGAGGGCCGTCGTCGTCCCCGTCCGCTGCCGGTCCGGCCTCGATGCCGCCGGCCCGGCTCAGCCGGTCAGACCGTGAGCAGCGCGTGCACCGGGCGCGGCGCGAGGCGACCCCGGCCGCCGAGCGCCGCCAGCTCGAGCACGACGGTGAACCCGGCTACCGTGCCGCCGGCCCGCTCAACCAGATCGAGCGCGGCGACCGCGGTGCCGCCGGTGGCGAGCACGTCGTCGATGACGAGGACGCGCGCACCGGTGGCGAACGCATCGGTGTGCAGCTCCAGCGTGGCCGTGCCGTACTCCAGCTCGTAACTGGCCGAATGGGTCGCCCGGGGCAGTTTGCCGGCCTTGCGCACCGGCACCACCCCGACCCCGGTGGCGTAGGCGACGGCGGCGGCGAGCACGAAGCCCCGCGCCTCCACGCCGGCCACCACGTCGAAGCCCTCATCGGAGTAGTGCTCGCCGATCGCGTCGACAACGCTGCGGAAGGCCGCACCGTCGCCGAGCAGCGGGGTCAGGTCTTTGAACAGGATGCCCGGACGGGGGAAGTCCGGCACATCGACGACCCGGCTGGCCACCAGGTGGGCGACCTCCGGGCCACCATCGCCTCTGGCGAGAGCGTCACCATCGCCTCTGGCGAGAGCGTCACCGTCGCCGGCAGCGAGGGTTTCGACCGGCTCCATGTCAACGTCGCTTGGAGCCGCCGCGGCCGCCGGACTTGGCTCCGCCCGGCTTTCCACCGGGGCGCTTGCGGGCGCCGCCACCGCCACCACCTGGCCGGCCGCCGGCGCGAGAACCGGTCGTGGTCAGCACACCGGTCGGGGCCGGCTCCGGGGCCTCCGCGTCGGCGGCGCGCGGCGCGACCTTGGCCGGCTTGCGCTCGGTGAGGGCGCCGGCCCGCCGGGCCAGCACCCGCTGCTTGTGCAGCTTGTACCGCGGCTCCTGCTCCTTGAGGTCGACCAGCACCGGGGTGGCGAAGAAGATCGAGGAGTAGACGGCGGCGAGCATGCCGACGAAGAGCACCAGGCCCAGATCCTTCAGCGTGCCCGCGCCGAGCAGGCCGGCCCCGATGAAGAGCAGGCCACCGACCGGCAGCAGCGCCACCACCGCGGTGTTGATCGAACGCATCAGGGTCTGGTTGACGGCGAGGTTGGCTGCCTCGCCGTAGGTGCGGTTGGGGTTGCCGGTGATGCCCTGGGTGTTCTCCCGGACCTTGTCGAAGACCACCACCACGTCGTAAAGCGCGAAGCCGAGGATGGTCAGGAAGCCGATCACCGTGGACGGGCTCACCTCGAAGCCGACCAGGGCGTAGACGGCCACGGTCAAGGCGAGGTTCTGGGCCAGCGCGGCGAGAGCCGCCACCGCCATCCGCCATTCCCGGAACACGAAGATCAGGTAGATGACGACCGCGACCAGGAACATGGCCAGGCCTTGGAGCGCCTTCTTGGTGATCTGGGAGCCCCAGCTCGCGCTGACCGCGTTGTCGTTGACATCGCCGACCGGGATGTTCAGCTCGTCGGCGACCTTCTGCTTGATCCGCAGTGCCTCGTCCGCGTCGAGCGGCGCGGTCTGCACCCGGTAGGTGGAGACGGTGCCGCCGACGCGCTGGGCGTGCACCACTTCGGCGCCGGCCCGGCCGACCGCATCGCTGGCCTCGTCGAGCGTGCCCACGCTGGAGGGCACTTCGAAGGTGTTGCCACCCTTGAACTCCACGCCGAGGGTCAGGCCCCGAAACGTCAGGCTCAGGATGGCGATGAGCAGGATCCCCGCCGCTACCGAATAGAAGATCTTGCGGTTGCCGACGACATCGATGCCGGCCTCACCGCGGTAGAGCCGGTTGGCGATGTTGCGCAGGGTGCCCGACCGCTCTTCGGTGGTCTCGGGCTCAAGCTGGTCGCTCACCTCACGCCTCCTTCGTGCGCTTGGCACCGGTGGCGGGAGTGTCCACTCCGGCGTGCTGGAGCACCCGGCCCAGGCCACTGACGCGCGGGGACAGGAAGGCCGGCGTACCGGCGAGCAAGGTCATGATCGGATGCCGGAAGAGGAACACGATCACCAGGTCGAGCACGGTGGCCAGACCCATCGCGAAGGCGAACCCGCGCACCGATCCCACGCCCACCAGGTAGAGGAAGAGCGCGGCGAGGAACGTGACGGCGTTGGCGGTGATGATCGTGCGCCGCGCCCGCGCCCACGCCCGCGGTATCGCGCTGCGCGGACCTCGACCCTCGCGTATCTCGTCTTTAAGACGTTCGAAATAGATCACAAACGAGTCGGCGGCGACGCCGAGGGAGACGATGAAGCCCGCTATCCCGGCCAGGGTCAGCGTGAAGCCGATGCTGCGGCCGAGCAGCACCAGCATGCCGAAAGTGAGCAGGCCGGACAGGGCCAGGCTGAGGAAGATGACGATGCCGAGCAGGCGGTAGTAGAAGAAGGCGTACACGATGACCAGCAGCATGCCGATGCCCGCGGCGAGCAGGCCGGCCTTGAGCTGCTGGGTGCCGAGCGTCGCGGAGATGGACGTCGCGTCGCCCTGGGTGAAGGTCAGCGGCAGCGCGCCGTAGCGCAGCTGGCTGGCCAGCAGCTGGGCCGAGTCCTTGGTGAAGCTGCCCGAGATCTGCGAGTCACCCGGCTGCACATCCTGCACCTCGGGCGCGGAGACCACCTGGTTGTCCAGCACCACCGCGACCCGGCAGTGCTGGTCCGGGCCGATGCCGTCGGGCAGGCACTTGCTGTCGGTGTTGCTGAACGCCTCCTGGGTCAGCGCGGTCCAGCGCTTCTGGCCTGGGCTGGTGAAGCTGAGGTTGACCACCCACTTGGCCCCGGCCGAGCTGTCGATGCCGGCGTTGGCCTTGGCTACGTCGGTGCCGGCGACCTTGGCCACGTCGAGCAGGTACTTGAGGTTGCCGCCCTCCTCACAGGAGACCGCAGGCTTGTCCATCGCGTCCAGCGACCCGGGCGGGCGGCGGTTGAGCACGTCGCAGGTGATCTGCGGCACGACGAACTGCATCGTCGGGTCGAGGACCGCGACCTCTTCGGGGGTGAGCTTGCGGAACGGCTCGAGCTGGGCGGAGAGTCCGGGGTTGCTGGCCACCTCGGTCGGGCTCTGGATCTGCGCGGCGGCCGTGGCCGCGGCGCCGAGCTTCTTGAGCACCTCGGCGAGCAGCTGGCTCTTGTCCGGCGCGGCCGAGGCGCTGGGGCTGGCCGACGGCGCCGTGGTCGGTGCGGTCGTGGCCGGCGCGGTGGTGGGGCTGGCCGCGGGCGTTGCACTGGCCGTGGCGCCGGGGGTTGCGGTGGAGCTGGAGCTGGGGGCCGGGGCCACCGGCGAGTCGTTGGTGGTGCTGATCACCTTGCGGAAGCGCAGCTGCGCCGGCTTACCCACCTGGCGGATCGTGTCGTTCTTCTCACCCGCGAGCGAGATCACGATGTTGCGGTCGCCCTCGGTGACCACCTGGGCCTCGGCGACGCCCAGCCCGTCGACCCGGTTGGCGATGATCTGCCGAGCCTGCTCGAGCGAACCGCCATCGGGGGCCCGGCCGTTCTCCGTCGTCGCGATCAGCGTGAGCGTCGTGCCGCCGACCAGGTCGAGGCCGAGCTTGGGCTTGAACTTGTCCGCAACCTTGTCGGGTCCGCCGAAGAAGACGGCCGCATAGAGCGCGACGAAGATGAGTGCGAGCACGGCGAGGTAGCGCGACGGGCGCGTCTGACCCTGGGGTGGTGCCACGGTCGTCGTTTCTCCCTATTCGTGTCTGGGCGGCCCGACGGTGCCTCGCGGTGCGGATGTCGGTTGGCGCGGGTCGGTTCCGGGGCGGGGCTTAAGTATTACCGGTCCTGCTGAGAGACCAGCCAGGGGCACGGGCCGGGGGTCCACCGGCGCACGCCCGCCGTCAGGCCTGCTCGATGGTCTTCTGCGCGTCGGTGTTGTCGGCGGGTGGCTCGGTGGGCTCACTCTCCCGCGGCATCACCCGGGCGATCGCCCCGCGGGCGAACCGCATCGTGACGCCCGGAGCCACCTCCAGCAGCACGGCATCGTCCTCGACCGCGGTCACCGTGGCGAAGATTCCGCCGCCCGTCATGACCTCATCGCCCGAGGCGAGCGTCGCCTGCATCTGCATCGCCTCGCGGCGGCGCTTGGACTGCGGACGGATCATCAAGAAGTACATCGCCCCGATCAGGAGCACGATCATGATCAGGCCGAAGCTGCTGCCCCCCGAACCTTGGTCAGCTGCGATAAGCACGTGATCGCCTTTCGTATGGCCCGCCGCCGCGCCTGCGGTTCACCCAGCACGGGGCGATCCGGGCACACACCGCGACGGACAGATTTCGTCTATCTCCAGATCGCCGGAGTCTAGTCGGTGCCCGCGCGCGACCTCACCACAGGCGGATCACGTCCGGCTCAGGTGTCCTGCGAGAACAGGTCCGGCACCGGCGGGGCGCTGCCACCCATCCTATCCGGTGGCTTTCGCCCCAGATGCCGCCAGGCCCCGGCGGTGGCGACCCGGCCCCGGGGAGTACGGGCGAGCAGCCCGGCCCGGACCAGATAGGGCTCGCACACCTCTTCCACGGTGTCGGGCTGCTCCCCTACGGCCACGGCGAGCGTGGTGAGCCCGACCGGCCCACCGCCGAACGACTCCACCAGCGCCCGCAGCACCGCCTTGTCCAGCCGGTCGAGGCCGAGGTCGTCGACGTCGTAGACGCGCAGCGCCTCGGTCGCCGTAGCCGCGTTCACGACGCCGTCGGCGCGCACCTCGGCGAAGTCGCGCACGCGGCGCAGCAACCGGTTGGCGATGCGGGGTGTGCCCCGGGACCGGCTGGAGATCTCGCCGGCGCCGTCGTCGGTCAACGGCACCCCCAGGATCCGGGCCGAGCGGTGCAGCAGCACCTCCAGTTCGTCCGGTTCGTAGAAGTCGAGGTGGCCGACGAAGCCGAACCGGTCCCGCATCGGGCCGGTGAGCAGGCCCGACCGGGTGGTCGCGCCGACGAGGGTGAACGGCTCGACGTCCAGCGGGATGGCGGTCGCGCCCGGGCCCTTGCCGACGATCACGTCGACCCGGAAGTCTTCCATCGCGCTGTAGAGCAGCTCCTCGGCCGGACGGGCGATGCGGTGGATCTCGTCGATGAACAACACATCACCGGCGGCCAGGCTGGTCAGCACCGCGGCCAGGTCACCCGAGCGTTCGATCGCCGGACCGCTGGTGATTCGCAGCCCGGCCCCCAGTTCCGCGGCAATGATCATGGCGAGCGTGGTCTTGCCCAGCCCCGGCGGGCCGGAGAGCAGGATGTGTTCGGGCGGACGCCCTCGGCCCATGGCTCCGCGCAGCATCAGGTCGAGCTGCTCGCGGACCCGGTGCTGGGCGATGAACTCGCCGAGCCGGCGCGGGCGCAGGTTCGCCTCAGCATCGCGGTCATCGGGTGCCGCGTACGCCGAAACCAGTGCCGCGCCCTCGTCCTCGGCGTTGACCGGCGTGGCGCCGACCGTCTCCGACGCGCGCTTGGCCACCGTCATCGGCCCCGCCCGAGCGTCTGGATGGCCCGCTTGAGCAGCACCGGGACGCCGGGCGCCGCACCACCGTCGAGCTCCGCCGCGACCACGGCCACCGCCTGATCGGCCTGCCCGGCCGTCCAGCCGAGCCCGACCAGCGCGCTGCGCACCTGGTCCTGCCAGGTGATGCCGGCCAGCACACCGGGCAGGGCGGTCTCGCCGGCGGCGACCGGACCGACCCGGTCCCGCAGCTCGAGGATGAGCCGCTCGGCCCCCTTCCGCCCGATGCCCGGCACCCGGGTCAACGTTGTCGTGTCGCCGGTCACGATCGCCTTGCGCACGACATCGGGCGGGTGCACGGCGAGCACCGCCTGGGCCAGCCGGGGCCCGACCCCGCTCGCCGTCTGCAGCAGCTCGAAGAGGGCGCGCGCGTCGTCGTCGGCGAAGCCGTAGAGGGTCAGCGAGTCTTCCCGCACGACCAGACTGGTGGCGAGCCGGGCCTCGTCACCGACCCGGAGCAGGGCCAGGGTCGATGGCGCGCACGCCACGCTGAGGCCGACGCCACCGACCTCGATCACGGCGGACTCCGGGGAGATGCCGGTGACCCGGCCCCGCACGCTCGCGATCATCGCGCTCCTCCCCGGCCCGCCGCGGCGGCGTAACGCGCCCGCATGCCGCCCCGCCACACGTGGCAGATCGCCAGCGCCAGCGCGTCGGCCGCATCAGGCGGTCGGGGCACCGCGGTCAGCCGCAACAGCCGGGTCACCATCGCGGCGACCTGGTTCTTGTCGGCCTGGCCGGAGCCGGTCACCGCCGCCTTGACCTCGCTCGGCGTGTAGGTCTGCACGGGCAGGCCGGCCCGGGCCGCGGCGAGCACCGCAACCGCGCCGGCCTGGGCGGTGCCCATGACCGTGCGCACGTTGTGCTGACTGAACACCCGCTCCACCGCGACCGCGTCCGGCCGGTGTTGGGCGACCAGCGCTTCGAGCGCCCGCTCCAGTGTGAGCAGCCGCTCGGCCAGGTCGGCCTGCGGATCGGTGCGGATCACGTCGACCGCGACCAGCGCGCAGGTCCGGCCGGGCAGGCCCTCGACCACCCCGACCCCGCACCGGGTCAATCCGGGGTCTACGCCGAGCACCCGCACGCCACGCCCTCCCTCGAACGGCTGCGCGAACACGTGTTCGAGACCGTATCCCACGGAAGGTGGCACCGCACGGCGACACGCCGCAGCCACCTCACCGGGGTGGGCGGGCGATGGCCGGCCAGATCGTGTCGACCAGCAGCTGCGGCAGGGTGGCCCGGTCCAGCCGGGGGTTCCAGTTCACCAATCTCTGGGCCATCATAGGGGCGGCGAGCATGGCCACGACGACCACGAGGTCGAGATCTGG
>JBLNGJ010000306.1:0-2502 GCA_050264675.1 Micromonosporaceae bacterium | reverse complement strand
GAGCGTGAAGGGGTTCCAGCGTCGCCACTCGCAGCGCTTCGGCGTCGTGATGTTTCGGCTGCGCGGCGAGACCGTGCTGGAGGAAGGCGTGGCGGTCCGGGCCGAAGACCCCGGCACGGTGCGGACAATGGTCCGGCGTGGACGGGAACGGCACATCCGGTCATGTCGATGTGAGGCGGTCAATCCAGTTGCTCGGCCGCGAAGGCGGATGGCACCGTGAGCAAATGATCACGCGACCCACGCTCTTCCTGACTGTCGGTCTGCCAGGTGCCGGGAAGACAACGATGGCGAAGCAGCTTGCGGATGAGCGATGCATACTTCGCCTCACCCCAGACGAGTGGATGGCTCCGCTGTTCGGAGACAGCGAGGCGGATGGTCGACGCGACATCCTTGAGGGTCGAATGATTTGGACAGCGCACGAAGTACTTCGGAGCGGAGCCTCGGTCATTCTTGACTTCGGGTGCTGGGCAAGCGACGAGCGGTACGCGATCCGGACGATTGCGGAGTCCACCGGAGCGGGCTTCGAGCTGAGATATATCAAGATCGACGAGTCGGAGCGCCGGGCGCGGGCGAGTCAACGCTGGCGCGAGCACCCCGAGTCAACATTTCCGATGACTGACGCGGATCATGATCGGTTCCTGGCCTTGTGCCAACCACCGACGGCGGAGGAGCTTGACCATGGACCGGTCCCAGCACCGCCGTTAGGGTTCGAGAGTTGGCAACACTGGGCCAGCAAACGCTGGCCGACACTGCCGCGGCTAGATACCACAACGACGAAGTAGTGAATATTTCGGGCTTATGCACGCATACAGGTGCAATTGGCGCCGTGAAGCGCGCTTACCGGCTCAACCTCGACCCCGACCGGTTCCCGCCACCGGAGCCGATCCTCGGCCGCGGCCGGCGGGCCATCGGCGCCTGGACGAAGGGCTCGGTCCGCGACGTGCTCGCCAATCCGAAGTACACCGGGCACATGGTCTATAACCGGCGCAAGAACCCCCGCTACTCGACACCGAGACGGCGGCCATGATGAGGTCCGCGCTCGACCGCTTCGCCCACGAGCGCCACACGGATAGCGACGACGTGCCGGCACGGCTCCGCGAGCTGGCCCAGCTCGATTCGGTCCAGGACCCAACCTGCGCGCAACCCTGAACGACGCCATCGGGCGCTGTGCCGACCTCCTGGCAGAGGGCGAGACCCCGGCCCAGGTCAAATCGCGGATTCGCGTTGGCGACGGTTCCACCTTGCTGAACTCACCGGGACTGCACCTGCTGACGGGTCACATCGGAAAGGGGCAGCAGTTCGACTGGGTCGTGGCGGTGGGCGCCGAAGACGGGTGCATCCCGGACTTCCGCAGTGCGGATGCGCCCGGTATCGCGGAGGAGGCGCGGATTTTCTCCGTAATTCTATCGAGAGCTCGCCACGGCGTGGTGATCACGCACTGCCGCGAGGTGGAGGCCGCGGACGGCAGACACTGGGGCAAGGAACCGTCACGGTTTCTGAGCAAGATACCGGCGATCAGGCTGTCCCAAGTGTCGTCCTGGCTCGGCTTGGTCCGATGGCACGAAATCCGCTGACCGTCAGTTCCAGTGCATCGGCGTTAATCGAAGTAGCCCTGCCTTCGGGGTTCCTACGGCTTGTTGATCGCTTCCGAAATTAGTCATGCCCGCATCGCCATCACCGCTGATCGCATCGTTGTCGGCCTCGCCGGCCGACCATACGCGCCGGAGTTGACCATCGGCCTGTCCACAGCCCCGGCCGCTGTGCCCGATCCACGCGCTCGCCGTGGCATCCGCCACCAGCTGATAGCGGTACTCACGGCAGCGGTCTACGCGGTGGTGGCCGGCTACCGCTCCTACACCGCGATTGGGGAATGGGTCGCGGACCTGCCGGCCGCCACAGCGGTGCTGCTGGGAATCGACCCGGACCGGCGGCCGTCCGAGGCGATGATCCGCAGACTGTTACAGGCCCTCGACGCCGATCTGCTTGCGCAGCGATCGGGACCTGGCTGGCCGCAAGGATTCCCACCCCACGCCCCGGCCAGACAGGCGATCGCGGTGGACGGCAAGACCCTGCGCGGCTCACGCACCCGCGCCACCCCCGCCCGGCATGTCCTGGCCGCTGACCACACCGGCGTCGTGCTCGCCAGCACCGACGTCGACATCAAGACCAACGAGATCACCCGCTTCGCTGCGCTGCTCGACCAGGTCAGCGACCCGCACGGTGTTGTGGTGACCGCCGACGCGTTGCACTGCCAGCGTGACCACGTCGCCTACCTCGCATCCTGGGGGCGCGCACTGGATCCTGAACGTCAAAAGCAACCAGCCCAGCCTGCCAAGCGAAACCGATGCAACTCGCCGACTGGATCCGCGGACACTGGTCCATCGAGAACAAGATCCACTGGGTCCGTGATGTCACCTACGACGAAAGACCGCTGCCAAATCCGCACCGGCACCGGTCCGCAAGTCATGGCCACGCTCCGCAACGCCGCCATCGGCGCCCTCC
>JBLNGJ010000305.1:0-14904 GCA_050264675.1 Micromonosporaceae bacterium | reverse complement strand
CTCGGTCGAGTTCAGCCACCACGAGGGCGCTCCCGGCCAGAACGAGATCGACCTGCGGTATGCCGACGCGCTCACCACCGCGGACAACATCATGACCTTCAAGACCGTGGTCAAGGAGGTCGCGCTGGAGCAGGGCATCTTTGCGACGTTCATGCCGAAGCCGTTCGCGGAGCACCCCGGCTCCGGCATGCATACGCACCTCAGCCTGTTCGAGGGCGACACCAACGCGTTCCACGAGGCCGGTGCGCCGTACCAGCTGAGCAAGACCGGTCGCCAGTTCGTCGCCGGTCTGCTCCGGCACGGCGCCGAGATCACCGCCGTGACCAACCAGTGGGTCAACTCGTACAAGCGGCTCTTCCCGCAGGCTCTGCCCGACCGGATCACCGAGGCACCGGCGTACGTGTGCTGGGGGCACCTCAACCGCTCGGCGCTGGTTCGGGTGCCGGCGTACGGGAAGCCCAACTCGGCCCGGGTGGAGGTTCGCTCGTTGGACAGCGCGTGCAACCCGTACCTCGCCTTCGCGGTGCTGCTGGGCGCTGGGCTGAAGGGCATCGAGGAGGGGTACCCGTTGCCGGCCGGCGCCGAGGACGACGTGTGGGCGCTCTCGGTCGCGGAGCGGCGGGCGATGGGTTACGAGGCACTCCCGGAGAACCTCGCCGAGGCGATCGACGTGATGGCCCGGTCCGAGTTCGTCGCCGAGGTGCTCGGCGAGCACGTGTTCGACTACTTCCTGCGCAACAAGCGAGCCGAGTGGGAGGAGTACCGCCGGGTGGTCACGCCCTACGAGCGCCAGCGCTATCTCGGCACGCTGTAACTAACACCGGTAAAGACTGGGCGCCATGAACGCCGACGTCACTCCCTTGGGCGCCGCACGTCGCGCTTTCGTTGGTGTGTTGTCTTCCTTTCCAAGACCGTGACCAGGCTGAACCGTGGGCCCATGTAAGACATGTCATTTGAATCTAAGTCGGGGCGGATGAAATGCAGTCTGATGAACTCGTTAAGGAGTAACTCCGCCGCAAGCCGCTCGGCTGCGTCGGCGCCCTCCCGCCGTCGTTTGGTAAACGCCTCGATGGCAGAGACGCGTAGCGAGATCCGCCGGCGGTCGAATTCCCGCCGTCTATGGTTGTAAGACTCGACGGAGGCGTAGACAAACAACGCCAGAATCGGCAGCATCGCCGTCGCAAGCGCCGCGTTTCCCAGCTCGGCGACGGTGGCGAGATATACCACGACTATGGGTGCGAGCAACAAGATGGCAACGGCCCCCAGCCGCCACTTGTCAGCAATTCGACGGTGGTGATCGGCATCCTGGGCATAGCGGCCGAAGAGCTCTGTGCCTTGCAGGATAGTGGTAATGCGGCGCACTTCGGCGCGCGCCTCCTGGATCATCGCGACATCGTCGGCCACAGTCGCCACGAGATTGTTGCCGGCCTGCCGATATGCGAGTTTTAGCGAATCGACTTGTCCGTGTACCTCCTTAACCTGCTGGTCGAGCGTCTTCAGCGTCGCGGCAAGCTCGTGCGGCTTCTGTTCCTCAGGCCTGACTTCTTCGGTCACGACGCTGGCTCCCGTCCTGCCGCCAACTCAGTCCAGAAGGCCCGGCTCGCAAAGTACAAGGTCGCGGCGGTCATCAACGCGATAGCACCTGTCGTGAGCCACGCCATTCCCCCGTCGATCCGAGCCGACCGAATATAGACCGCCGCTGCCGCGGCGACTACCGAAACCGTCGCCACGCCTACCCCGAGCGTGGCCCGCTCGAAGTTCAGCAGCGACTGCGGAGTTCTCCTAGTCTTTGTATCGCTTGTGTCGGCATAAAGCCAGAAGACTGGCTTGCGTACGATGATGACCGCTGCTAGCGCCCACGCGGCGTATATCGCCAGAACCGACAACCACACATATTGAGGATTCACGCCCTCGAGCCGCGTGGAATCGACGGGGCGCAGCAGCCTGAGGACACCGTCGGCTGCGATCGTCGCGACGGTCGTTAGGATGGTTAGAAGGAACGCCTTGGCATAGCGCAAGACCAGGCCGCGCAGGAAGCGCTCGTGACGGGCAATCGATGCCTCCATCTTCGCCGCTTCCTGCGGAAGGGTCCGAACGTCTGAAGCGGTTTGGCGCAGTACATACTGGCGCAGTTGTTCGACCAGAAGATTCTCATCATCGTTCATCGTGTAACCGCGCAGGTCGCCAACCGAATGAGCCTCAGCCAAGATTTTGCGGCGAAGCGCCGCCGGACTTGGCACGAGTAGATTTCGCACATACTCGAGGTCTCGCGCCGCTTGAAGTTCCGGCAAGGTTGTTCGCAGCGACTCCTCGGAAACCATAATGCCAGAGAGGATGAACCTCGGATAGACCCTCCCTTTGTTTTCGGGGCGGAAGGTGCGCGCGGTAAAATAGAACAAAATTAGATCTCGAATGAGAAAGTATAAGGCTGCGAGCGGCAAGGCGACGGACCCTAAGACAGGCAGGATCGCTAGCCAACGCTGCACCGACCCTGGTGCGGAAAGACCTTCTGCGGGGTAAAACAATATCAGCGCCAGTACGCCCGAAAAAGTACCACCGACCAACAATGGAAGCAAGGTCAGCAGGCCCGCACCACTAATGAATGCACTGGCGACGCGATGTAACGTTGACAGTCGTGTTTCGGCACGCTGAAGGTAGGCGCGGTATTCGGACAGGTCGCCGCCGCTTTCATGGTCAGCTGCGTCGTGTAACCACTGGGAATCGGTGATGGTCATGGCCCTCCTGGTGCAATTTTCGGTAGGATACAGTCGCAGTGAGGCCGCTAAGGCAGGCGGTTCGGCCCTATCGACCGACTGTTTAGGTCGAGTGCGTTCGCCGTCTGGTCTGGGTTGTGCGACGGAAGACCGATAGGGTGAAAGGCATTGTCGCGACTCGCTGCTGAAGCTGCGTCGATCGGCAAACCTTCTTTTGTGCTTTTGGTGCTTTGTGCTTTTGTGTGGGTGGCTGGAGGCCACGGGTTTACTGCGATGCCCGACCTGCCCTGACGGCTGGAGCGACGGTCAGGGTGCCGGTGGCGACGTCGAGCGTGGCCGGCACCCCGAGCGGCACGGTGAGCTGATCCCGGCCGTGGCCGACCGGCAGCCCGCCCAGCGCCGGCACCCCGAGCGCGCCCAGGTGGTCGAGCAGCACGTCCACGATGGACGTTGGCCACTCGTCGGCGCACTCGGTGAACTGACCGACCGCCACCCCGGCCAGCCCGGCCAGCACACCGGCTCGGCGCAGGTGCAGCAGCATCCGGTCCACCTTGTACGGCGGTTCGGCCACCTCCTCGAGCAGCAGGATGGCCCCGGTGAGGTCGGGCATGTCCACCGTCGCGACGGTGGACGAGAGCAGGCAGAGGTTGCCGCCGAGCAGGGTGCCGGTGACCGGACCCGCGTCGGCATTCAGGCGTACCGCCTGGGTCTCTTCACCCGGCCGGGCCGCCAGCACCACCGGCTCGGCCGCGGTCAGCGCCCGGCGCAGCGAGCGGGCCGCCTCCGGGCCGGTCCGGGTGTCCAGCCAGGCCGCCCCCGGCCCGTGCACGGTGGCCAGCCGGGCGCCGCGCCAGAGCGCGAGCTGCAGCGCGGTGATGTCGGAGAAGCCGACCACCACCTTGGGGTCGGCCCGCACCGCCGCCATGTCGATGCCGTCCACGATGCGCTGCACCCCGTAGCCGCCGCGGGTGCAGAGCATGCCGCGCACGCCCGGGTCGCCGAGGGCGAGGTTGAGGTCGGCGAGGCGGTCGGCGTCGCGGCCGGCGAGGTAGCCGGCGCGGGCGAACGCGTTCGGCGCGATCACCACCTGCAGGCCCCAGTCGGTGAACAGTTCGACCCCGCGCTTGACCCGCTCGAGCTGCGTGGGTCCGGACGGAGAGACGAGCATCACCGTGTCGCCGGGGCGCAGCGCCGGTGGGCGCAGCGGCTCCGTGGGGTGTGCGCTGGTGGCCATCGGGGCACAGCATAGGGCCGGCTACAGCAGCCCCGCCGCGAGCTTGGTCATGGTGCGGGTGTAGCCGCGGTTGCCGCCGAGGTCGAAATGCGGCTCGACGATCGCCACCAGATCGCCGACCCGCACCACTCCGATGTACCAGCCGGGGTAGCTGTTCGGGTCCGCGGTCGGTGAGGTGCCCACGTAGATGAGCAGGCTCTCGTGGCCGGCGAAACCGGCGTCGATGACCTTCGCATGCCACTCGCCGGGCATCTCGACGGGGCTGAACGTGGCACACGCCGTCACCCGCGCCCGGACCTCGGCCAGGAACGCCTTCGCGTGACCGGGTTCGTACTGGGTCAGGTACTCGCTGCCGCCGATCTCCGGCCCGGCGCCGAAGCCGCGCCAGCGCCCCGCGGTCCGGTACTCGTCCTCCGCATACGGCTGGGTGTTCTGGCAGATGTTCGGGTGCGACCCGCCGAACTGAGGCTCGTAGACCTCGTAGCCACCGAGATCGTTGACCATGGCGTAGCAGCGTCCCCAGTCCTGGGCCGCGAGCAGGTTCGACTCCGGCAGAACACCGCCTCGCCTGGTCGGGCCCTGGTACGGGAAGGAGTAGACCTCGTCGCAGCCGGCCGGCATCGGGATCGGCGAGCCGGTCGGGTAAGACTCCACGGTCGGCTCGACCGTCGGGCTTGGATGGGGGCCACCCGTGACGGTCGGGTGCGGCGTCACCGCGGGGTTCGGGGCGGTGAGCGTACGCAGCACGCCTGCCCCCACACCGATGCCGACCACCAGCACCGCCACCGCGACCGAGATGCCGACCAGAACGACCCGGCGTCGATGGTCACCGCGGGCCCGCAGGTCCGCCGCCGAGGGCAGCAGCGCGGTGTCGGCCCGGGCGCGCAGCCGGTCGAGCGCGTGATCGAGTTCAGTGGACATCGTTGACCTCCTTGGCCTGCCCGCCCGATTCGGTAAGGGCCGCCGCGAGGGCGGTGCGTCCCCGGGCCAGCCACGACTTCACCGTGCCGACCGGAACGCCGATCTCGGTGGCCACCTCATCGACCGGCAGGTCGAACAGGTGATGCAGGGCCAGCGCCCGCCGTTGGGTCTCGGGCAACTGGCGCAGTGCCCACACCAGCAGCAGCGCCTCGTCTCCGGGTGGAGCCGCGTCACCCGGTGGGCCACTGCGGGTCAGCGCGACACGCAGGCTGCGTAACCGCCGCCACCGGTCGGTGGCGAGCCGGCTCAGCACGAGGCGGAGCCAGGCTTCGATCGAGTCATAGTGACGCAGGTGGTTCCAGCGCTGCCAGGCCCGGATGTAGACCTCCTGCACCAGGTCCTGCGCCTCGCCGAGGTCGCCGGTGAGCGCGTACGCGTAGTGCATCAGGCGCCGGGACGTGGCCCGGTAGAGCTCATCGAAGGTGCTGGCGTCGCGCATGGGCCACTGCCATCCCGATCGGCTCGACGGTCGGGCCGTCGCAGCGGGGTTGTGTTGAAGCCTGACACGGCCGGGGGCGGCGCTGGGTTGCGGGATAGCCTGCACTCCGTGGGTGGTGTGCGGGCGCTGCTGGTGGAGACCGACCCGACCGACGATGCCCGCCGGCTGGGTGACTGGCTCGCCGCGGCCGGGCTCGAGGTCGACGTGGTGCGCCCGCACCGCGGCGATCCGCTGCCGGACACCCTGGACGGCTACGCCGCGTTCGTGGTGCTCGGCGGTGAGCAGCACGCCTATCCCGGCCCGGACGGGCAACCTGACGCACCGTGGCTGCGCCGGCTCGAATCGTTGCTGCGCAAGGCGGTGCGGCACGACGTGGCCACGCTCGGCGTGTGCCTCGGTGCTCAGCTGCTCGCCACCGCCCACGGCGGTGCGGTCGGCCCGGCCGCGGCCGGACCGGAGATCGGGGCCCGCCTGGTCGCCCGTCGCGACGCGGCCGATCGGGATCCAATCTTCGCCGCCGTGCCGATGCTGCCCGATGTCATCCAGTGGCACCTCGACGAGGTGCACGAGCTGCCGGCCGGCGCGGTGCTGCTCGCCGCGTCCACCGACTATCCGCACCAGGCCTTCCGGATCGGCGCCCGGGCCTGGGGCCTGCAGTTTCACATCGAGTGCGACACGGCGATGGTGGCCGACTGGGTGGCGTCGAACGAGCCGTTGCTGGACGAGCTCGGCTACGCCCCCGACGCGGTGGTGACCAGGGCCGATGCGGTGATGGACGACCTGGCCGAGGTGTGGCAACCGTTCGCGCAGCGGTTCGCCGCACTGGCCCGCGGCGAGGGTGGCCGGCGCGAGCTCCCGCTCGTGGGTCAATGACGCGTCCGACCAGCGCGACCGGACGGCTGGCGCGGTTCGGGTTCGCCGACGCCGAGGCGGCCGCCCGCCGGCTCGGACCGCCACCGGACGGGCTCGGCCTATGGCAGGACGGTGCTCAGCAGGCCGTCGACGAGGCCGCCGAGGCGGTGCTCACCGCGCTGGCCGCGGCGGCCGACCCGGACCTCGCGCTGCGCCAGCTGCACCGGCTCGTCGAGCGCGGCCGGCCCGACGCGGCCGATGACCCGCTGGCCGCGATGCGGGCCGACCCGGATCTGCGGGCCGGGCTGGCCGCCGTGCTCGGCGCGTCGATCGTGCTCGGCGACGAGCTGGTTGCCGACCCGGGCCGGTTCCGGGCGCTGCTCGAACCGGCGCCACCGGCCGACGCCGACCCGTACGCCGGGCTCGCCACCGACTCCACCGCCGCGCTGCGCCGCGCGTACCGGCACGCTCTGTTGCGCATCTGCGCGGCCGACCTGACCGGGACCGCCAACCTGGAGCAGACGATGGCTCGGCTGTCCCGACTGGCCGACGCGACTCTGGCCGCCGCGCTGCACCTGGCCCAGGCGGCCGTGGGGGCGATGCCGCGGCTCGCGGTGATCGCCATGGGCAAGTGCGGCGGCGCCGAGCTGAACTACGTCAGCGATGTCGACGTCATCTTCGCGGCCGCGGACGATGCGGACCTCGCCGACGGGCAGCTGGTGGCCGCTCGTCTCATGCAGATCTGCGGCGAGGTGGCCTGGCCGGTGGACGCGAACCTGCGCCCCGAGGGCAGTCGCGGCCCGCTCGTGCGTACGCTCGCCTCGCACCACGCCTACTACCGGCGCTGGGCCCGCACCTGGGAGTTCCAGGCGCTGCTCAAAGCACGCCCGGCCGCCGGCGACGCGGCGGTCGGCGAGCAGTGGTTGCGGTCGGTGCATCCGCTGGTGTGGTCGGCGGCCGAGCGCCCAGAGGCGGTCGAGGATGTGCGGGCCATGCGCCGGCGGATCATCGAGAACGTTCCGGTGGGCCAGCGCGACCGCGAGATCAAGCGCGGTCCGGGCGGGCTGCG
This sequence comes from Micromonosporaceae bacterium, assembly GCA_050264675.1. Taxonomy (GTDB): domain Bacteria; phylum Actinomycetota; class Actinomycetes; order Mycobacteriales; family Micromonosporaceae; genus JBLNGJ01. Next base: position 7,615 of record JBLNGJ010000305.1, on the reverse strand, counting down.
CGACATCGAGTTCGCGGTGCAGCTGCTGCAGCTGGTGCACGGTCGCGGCGACGAGGCACTTCGGTCACCGTCCACACTGGATGCACTTGCGGCGTTGACCGACGGCGGCTACGTCGGTCGCGCCGAGGGCGAGGCGCTGGTCGCGGCATACCGGTTCCTGCGCACAGTCGAGCACCGGCTGCAGCTGCAACGGCTGCGCCGCACCCACACCGTGCCCGAGGATGCCGCCGCGGTGCGTTGGCTGGCGCAGGCGATGGGCCTGCGCGCTGATGCCCAGCAGGACGCGGTCGAGCAGTTCCGCGCCGCCTGGCTCACCCATGCCCAGGAGGTGCGGCGCCTGCATGCGAAGCTGGTCTACCGGCCGTTGCTGGAGGCGGTGGCCCGGGTGCCCAGCCAGGCGCTGCGGCTGACCCCGGCCGCGGCCGGGGCGCGCCTGGAGATCCTCGGCTTCCGGGATCCCGCCGGCGCGCTGCGCCACCTGCAGGCCCTCACCGGCGGCGTGTCCCGCAACGCCGCGATCCAGCACACCCTGCTGCCGGTGCTGCTGGAGGAGTTCGCCGGTGCGCCCGAGCCCGACCGCGGGCTGCTCGCCTACCGCCAGGTCTCGGAGGCGCTGCGGGCCACGCCGTGGTTCCTGCGGCTGCTGCGGGACGAGGGGCCGGTCGCCCTGCGGCTGGCCCGGTTGCTCGGGCTCTCGCGGTACGTGGCCGACCTGCTGGCCCGCGACCCGGAGGCGCTGCGCATCCTCGCCGACGACGCCGAGCTGGCGCCGCGCCCGGCAGATTCCCTTGTGGAGGGTTTTGCGGCGGCGGTGCAGCGCCACGGCGCCCCGGGCGAGCCCGGAGCGGTCGACGGCGCCGGCGCGGCGGTGCGGGCCGTTCGCGCGGCCCGGCGGCGGGAGCTGTTCCGGATCGCCTGCGCCGATCTGCTCGCCACGATGCCCGACGGCATCGCACCGGCGTCGGGAGCACTCGACCCGGTCGCCGTCGGCCAGGCGCTCGCCGACATCACCGATGCCACGCTCGCGGCCGCGCTGCAGGCCGCCCGAACCCGGGTGGGCGGCGCCGAGATGGCCTTCGCCGTCATCGGCGTGGGGCGGCTCGGCGGCGCCGAGATGAGTTACGCGTCCGATGCCGATGTGCTCTTCGTCTACGAGCCACCACCCGGGCTGGCCGACGATGCGGCGAGCGGGCTGGCCCACCAGATCGCCGAGGAGCTTCGCCGGCTGCTCGGCACGCCGGCGCCGGAGCCGGCCCTGGGCATCGACGCCGACCTGCGGCCCGAGGGGCGGCAGGGTCCATTGGTGCGCAGCCTCGCCGCGTACGAGCGCTACTACGCCGAGTGGTCGCGGGTCTGGGAGGCGCAGGCGTTGCTGCGGGCGCGGGTGGTTTGTGGGGACGCCGGGCTGGGCGCCCGGTTCCTCGCCCTGGCCGACCGGATCCGTTACCCGGAGGGTGGGCTCACCGCCGAACAGGTCACCGAGATCCGCCGGATCAAGGCGCGGGTCGACACCGAACGTCTGCCGCGCGGCGCCGACCCGGCCACCCACGCCAAGCTCGGCCGGGGCGGACTGGCCGATGTGGAGTGGGCGGTGCAGCTGCTGCAGCTGCGTCATGCGTACGCCCAGCCATCGCTGCGCACGACGCGGACCCTGCCGGCCCTCGCGGCGGCCGAGGCGGCCGGACTGGTGGACGCCGGCGACGCGGCCGCCCTTGCCGCCGGTTGGCTGATGGCCACCCGGGTGCGCAACGCCCTGATGCTGGTACGCGGCCGGCCCAGCGACCAGCTGCCGCGTCAGGGCAGCGAGCTCATCGGGGTGGCTCGGGCGCAGGGCCGGCCGGCCGGCACCGAGCCGGGCCAGTTCCTCGACGAGTACCTGCGCACCGCCCGGCACGCTCGGGCCGCCGCCGAGCGGGTCTTTCTCGGTTGATCGCCGGTCATCTCGCGGCCCGGTCAGCCTTGCCGCCGGGTCAGTCGAGGAACAGGCAGAACGGGTGACCGGACGGATCGAGCACGACGCGGAGGTCGGGTCGGTTCTGCGGCTCGGCCAGGGTGCCACCCAGCGAGGTGGCGAGGCGCACCAGTTCCTCCAGCGCCGCCTGGCCCTCCTCCTCCGAGTATCCGCCCTCGGCACCTTTGGGCCGGACGCGCAACTCGAGGTGGAGCATCTTCTGCTGGCGGCCGGGCACCTCGGGCCACGTCGGCCGCTCGTACCCGTCCGTCTGCTGAAACGACAGCCCGGTGCCGCCCTCGTCCGGGTGGCGCATCAACACCCAACCCGGCTCAATCACGGTCGGCTCCCAGCCGAGCAGTCCACCGTAGAAGCGAGCCATCGCCAGCGGGTCGTCACAGTCGAAGTTGACGGTTCGGACGGTTACCGCGACCATCTCAGGCCTCGCCCCCTTCCGGCGACGCGACGGCTCGCTGACTCCACAGCAGTCGGGCTCTGAAGATCACGGTTCTCCGTACGGATGTGAAGTGGCGCTTCACATCCGTACGGGAAGCCGCGATCGTGCACGATGCCTTGGGGTTGGTGGGCATCGTCGGCTGGGTCGGTGGGCCTCGTCCGGCGCTCAGCAGTCGTAGTACATGGCGAACTCGTGCGGTGTCGGGCGCAGCCGCACCGGGTCGATCTCGTTGGTGCGCTTCCAGTCGACCCAGGTCTCGATCAGGTCGGCGGTGAAGACCCCACCGTCGAGCAGGTAATCGTGATCCTGTTCCAGCGCGGTGAGCACCTCCGGCAGCGACCCCGGCACCTGGGTGACGCTGGCGAACTCCTCCGGCGGCAGGTCGTAGAGGTCCTTGTCGATCGGCGCCGGCGGCTCGATCTTGTTGCGGACCCCGTCCAGGCCGGCCATGAGCATGGCCGAGAAGGCCAGGTACGGGTTGGCCGACGGGTCGGGCACCCGGAACTCGACGCGCTTGGCCTTGGCGTTGGTGCCCGTCACCGGGATTCGGGTGCAGGCCGAACGGTTGCGCTGCGAGTAGACCAGGTTCACCGGCGCCTCGAACCCGGGCACCAGGCGCCGGTAGGAGTTGACGGTCGGGTTGGTGAACGCGCACAACGACGGCGCGTGGTGCAGCAGGCCGCCCACGTACCACCGGGCCGTGTCGGAGAGGCCGCCGTACCCCGTCTCGTCATAGAAGAGCGGCTCACCGCCCAACCACAGGCTCTGGTGACAGTGCATGCCCGAGCCGTTGTCACCGAAGAGCGGCTTGGGCATGAACGTGGCCGTCTTTCCGGCCGCCCACGCGGTGTTCTTCACCACATACTTGAACAGTTGCAGGGCATCGGCGCAGTGCAGCAACGTGGCGAACCTGAAGTTGATCTCAGCCTGGCCGGCCGTGCCGACCTCGTGGTGGGCCCGCTCGACCTGGATGCCGACGCCGAACAGGTTGCGCACCATCTGGTCGCGCAGGTCGGCGTAGTGGTCCACCGGCGGCACCGGGAAGTAACCCGCCTTGTATCCGGTCTTGTAGCCACGGTTGCCGCCGGGCTCCTCGCGTCCGGTGTTCCACCAGCCCTCGACCGAGTCGATGTAGTAGTAGGCCTGGTACGCGCTCGTCTCGTGGCGTAGCGAGTCGAAGACGTAGAACTCGGCCTCTGGGCCGAAGTAGGCGGTGTCGGCGATCCCGCTCGCGGCGAGGTAGGTCTCGGCCTTCTTGGCGATGTTGCGCGGATCGCGGGAGTACGCCTCGCGGGTGAACGGGTCGTGGATGAAGAAGTTCAGGGCCAGCGTCTTCTCCACCCGGAACGGGTCGACGAACGCGGTCGTGTGGTCGGGCAGCAGCAGCATGTCGGACTCGTGGATCTGCTGGAAGCCACGAATCGAGGAGCCGTCGAAGGCGACGCCCTCACCGAAGACCCCTTCGTCGAAGGACTCCACCGGGATGGTGAAGTGCTGCATCACGCCGAGCAGGTCACAGAAGCGAACATCGACGAAGCGCACGCCCTCGTCGGTGAGGTATCGCAGAAGTTCCTCCGGGTTGGCGAACAACACATCCTCCTCAGGGCACAGGTCACGTGGCGTCGTGGGCTGGCTGCGACGTTATGGCGGCGGCGTTGCCCGGCCATGTCTCGAATGTTTCAGCCCTGTTACGCGGGGCCGGTCGGCTAACCTCGGTGCCCGTGACGTCCTCGCCACCACCGCAGCCGGCGACCCAGTCGTGGGTGCCGGCGCCGCTGGCCCGCCGGTTCGGGGCACTGGTGATCGACTGGTTGCTCTGCGTGCTGGTGAGCCGGACGTTCGCCGACCCGGTTCGCGACGCCTGGGCGCCGGTGTTCGTGCTGATCGTCGAGTACGGCTTCTTCCTCGGCCTCTTCGGCCAGACGCCCGGCCTGGCGGTGACCCGGCTGCGGTGCGTCTCGGTGGCGGACGGGCGGCCGGTCGGCATCCCGCGGGCGCTGCTGCGCGGCCTGCTGCTGGCCCTGGTGGTGCCGGCCCTGATCATGGACGCGGACCGCCGCGGGCTGCACGATCGGGCGGCCGGCTCGGTCGTCCTCTCGGCCGCTGCTCCGCCGTAGCGGCGGGCTAGCGAGGCCCGCCCCGCATGGCCCGGAAGGCGCCCTTGGGCGGGCGCATGTTCTTCGGGATCGCGCCCTTGGGTAGCTGCGGCCGGGCCGAGAGCGCGGTCAGCCGCTTGTCGAGGGCGTTCACGTCCTTGCCGGAGAGCGTGCGGGGCAGCTTCATCAGCGTAGGGCGCAGCTTGGCGATCGGGATCTCGCCCTCGCCCGGCCCGACCATGAAGTCGCGCAGGTCGGCCGAGCCGATCACCTTGGACAGCCGCCGGCGCTCCTGGCCGATGAGGCCCTTGACCCGCGCCGGGTTGCCCTCGCCGAGCAGGATCACCCCGGCCCGGCAGATGACCAGGTGCACCATGTCCATCTGCGTCGTCGAGGCGACCGCCGGGGTGACCCGCCAGTCGCCGCGCATGTTCTCCACGATCGAGGCGGACGCCCCCGGCTGGTTCGCGGCCTGGGCGAGCATGGCCTTGTTGGCCCGCAGGTTGAGCACGATGAGCACGGCCAGGGCGGTGAGCAACAGGCCGACCGGGATCCAGATCAGTCCCCAGGCCAGCGTCGCGAAGACAGCGAAGGCGATCGGCACCAGGGCGGCCGCGACGACCAGGGGGACGAAGAGTTTGTCGTTCTTCGCGGTGAACGAGAAGACCATGCCGATCTGCCGGAGGCGTTCCCGGAACCCGACCCGTTGCGGCTGCTGCGCCCTTGCCATGCCGGAATTCTAGTGCCCGCCGCAGGCTCGATCTTGAGTGACCGGGTGGGGGCGGGGTGCCACTATGGAATGCCGACGGAGGGAGCGGGGTGGTTATGGCGAAGGCGCTCATCTGGTTGGCGGTCGGAGTGCTCGGGCTGATCGTCGTCGGCATGGTGGTGGTCACGTTGATCAAGGCGCTGCTGCACGTCGTCGGCTATCTGATCGTCGGCGCGATCGTGGTGGGCGCGGCGATGCTGCTCTACCGGCGCGGCCGCACCGCCGTGCAGCGCAAGCGCGACGCCGGCCAGCTACGCTGAGCCGGGCTCCCACCGGGCCGGGTTCCCACCGGGCCGGGCTCCCCACCGGGCCGGGCTCCCATAGGGCCGAATTCCTGAACCCCCTTACCGGGCGGCGGGTGACGGCCTGATTCAGAAAAGTGCCGTGTCCGAGCGGTACGTAAGGGGCGTCTTTCCGAAAGCTGCCCCGGCCACACGGCGAGGGCCGAGATCACGCCCTGCCCGGTCGTCGTGAGTTACGCTCCCGAACCATGCCCTGGGCGGCCCGTGACGTCCCCGCCCTGCCCGCGTGATCGCGATTGAGGGCACGGGACATGCAGTGGGGACCAGTGGAACTGAACGTTTCGTGCTCAAAGTCGTGATCTCCACCGGCGAGTGAGCCGTAGACCCGCGGCGGCAAATCCTGCCCGCCGGCGTAGACCTGCCCGCCGGCGTAAGACCTTCCCGCGACCGTAAGGACCTTACCGACGTACGAGCTTCCTAAGGCCGGGGTAAGGCCCCCGGGCGGCGCCAAAATCAGGCAACGCACTCATGTGGCCGGGCCACCTTGGCGAGCAGAGTCGAAGACACGCAAGACCGGATGTCATCGACGAGCCGAGGAGGCCGACATGTTTGAGCACTACGACACCGAGCTGACCCTGACCATGGCCCGCGACCGGGTGGACCGGCTGCGCCTGGCGGCTGACCGCGACCGGCTGGTCGCCGAGAGCCGTCGGGGCCGTGACGGCACAGGCTCGCGGCGCTCGCGGCGATGAGCCCGATCGTCGCCGACGCGGAACTGTCACCCGGACGTGGCATGCTCGATCCTGTGAGCGCCCGGGCCAGCAGCGCGGTCCTCGTGGGTCGCGACGGCGAGCTCGCCGTGTTGCGGGACGCGCTCAAGCGCGCCCGCAGCGGCGAGCCCGCCGCGGTGCTGGTCGGTGGCGAGGCCGGGGTCGGCAAGACCCGGCTGGTCGACGAGTTCCGGGTGGCCGCGGCGGCCGAGGGGGCGCAGGTGCTCACCGGCCGCTGCGTGGAGCTCGGTGAGGAGGGCCTGCCGTTCGCCCCGTTCGCGGCCGCGCTGCGAGAGCTCATGCGCCGCGACGGGCCGGCCGCGTTCGCCGGCTTCGAGGCCGAGTTCGCCCGGCTGCTGCCCGAGCTCGGGCCGACCGGGGCGGAGGTGGCGACCGACCGGGGTCACCTTTTCGACCTGGTGGTCGGCCTCTTCGAACGGCTCGCCGGCGAGCGCGCGTTGGTGCTGCTGATCGAAGACCTGCACTGGGCCGACCGGTCCACCCGCGATCTGCTCGCGTTCATGGTCCGTTCGGCCCGGGCCGCCCGGGCACTCCTCGTCGCCACCTACCGCTCCGATGAGCTACACCGTGGCCACCCGCTGCGACCGTTTCTGGCCGAGCTGGATCGCGTACGCGGCATCGAGCGCCTCGAGCTCGACCGGCTCGACCGTGACGGCACCACCGAGATCCTGCACCACCTGGTTGGCGGTGAACCGACCGTTGCGCTGGTCGACAGCGTCTTCGAGCGGGCGCAGGGCAACCCGTTCTTCATCGAGGAGCTGGTCGCGTGTACCGACGCGACGGTCGGGTGTGCGCTGCCGGCGAGCCTGCGCGACCTGCTGCTGAGCCGGGTCGACCAGCTCGCCGAGCCGGCCCAGCGCATGCTGCGCATCGCCGCGGCCGGTGGCAACCGGATCGGGCACCGGCTGCTGGCCCGGGCGTCGGCCGTGGCCGATGTGGAGCTCGAGGAGGGGCTGCGCGCGGCGGTGGCGGCCCAGCTGCTGGTCGCCAACCCCGACGGAGGGTACGAGTTTCGCCACGCCCTGGTGCGCGAGGCGGTCCACGACGACCTGCTGCCCGGTGAGCATGCCCGGCTGCACGCGCGCTATGCGGCCGCCGTGGAGGCCGAGCCGGAGCTGGTCGCGGCCGGCCGGGCGCCGGCCGAGATCGCCCACCACTGGCACGCCGCCCAGGACTATCCCCGCGCCCTGCCGGCCGCGCTCGTCGCCGCCGATGCAGCGGGGGCGCGCTATGCGTACGCCGAGAAGAGCCAGCTGCTCGAGCGCGTGCTGCAGCTGTGGGAGGTCGTGCCCGACGCCGCCGGGCTGAT
>JBLNGJ010000304.1:0-3195 GCA_050264675.1 Micromonosporaceae bacterium | reverse complement strand
GGCCAGTTGGCGCAGTGCGGCGTTGTAGGTGGCGCCGCGGGCTCGTTGGCGGTCGTAATAGGCTCTGGCGCCGGGCGAGACCCGCAGCGATGCGAACGCCTGGGTCATCAGCGCGTCGATGAGCCGGTCGTTGTGCACGAACCTGGCCAGCACGGTCTTCTTCTTGCCCGAGGCTCGGGTGATCGGGCTGGTGGCGGCGTAGTTCTTGCGGGCCTTGGCTGTGGCGTAGCGCTGCTTGGCGTCGCCGAACTCCGCGAGCACCCGGGCACCGAGGACCGAACCCAGTCCCGGCTGGGACAGAATGATCTCAGCGTCCGGGTGTTGGCCAAAATGGGCCTCCACCTGCCCTTGCAGGACTTTGACCTGTTCGTTGAGGGTGGCCAGGACCGCGACCAGTGCCCGGGTCGACACCGCGTACGCCGTGGTGATCACGGCCGGCTGACGCAACTGCTCGCTGCGCAGCGCAGCCTGGACCGCTGCGGCCTTGGCCGGGACGTCACGGCGACGAGCGCGCTTGAGCGCCGCGCTGATCTGGGCCAGGCTCAACCGCGCCGCCGTGTCGGGGTCGGGGGCCTTGGCCAGCAGTTCCAAGGCGTCGGCCGCGTCGAGGTCGTCGAAGGCGACCAGCGCGGCCGGGAAGTACTCCCGCAGCGCATGCCGCAGCCGTTGGCCGGCGCGGGTGCGTTCCCAGATCAGGGTCTTGTGCATCCGGGAAACGACCTTGACCGCCTCGGCCTCGGTGCTGTCGGCGGCGACCGGTCGCAGCTGGTGGGCGCTGGTGCGCACCATGTCCGCGAGCATGTGGGCGTCGGCCGGGTCGCTCTTGGCCCCCGACACGCCCAGCCGTTCGCGGTAGCGGGCAGCCTGCAACGGATTGACCCCGAACACCTCGTAACCAGCCGCGACCAACGCTTGCACCCACAGGCCCCGGTCGACCTCGATCCCGACCTTGACCAGACCGGCGATGTCCTCGACGTCCTCGCCGAGCTGCGCGCCGATCATCGCGTGCAGCCGTGCGATGCCCGCCGCGCCTTCGGGCAGTTTCGCCTTGGCCAGGGTCTTGCCGCTGGCGTCCATCAGCTCAACGGCGTGATGGTCCTCCGCCCAATCATCCCCAACGAACAGCACCGCAGCTCCCGTCCTCGACAGCAGTCCCAGGCAGCCAGCGGGAGAACCATCAGCGACCTAATGAAGCAGTGCTCACACCGCAACCGGGCGGCACGACATCCCATCAGCGATCAACTCTCCCAACCGACCGGCAGGGGCACGATCTTTCATCAGGACTCGACGTCCAGGAGGACCGAGTGCTCACCCGCCAGCGGCTACCTACCCACCAGGAGTTTGCCGGATGGCTCACTCCCAGAACTCATTAGGAGGGGCACCGTATTAACGCCCAGGCGTTAATACGGTGCCCCTCCTTTCCTCGGCGCGCGGAGGAGATGGGACGACGTGGACCTGATGGCGTGGCTGGCCGGCCTCGGCACCCGGTTCGCGGTCTTCGACCAGCAGGACTCCGGCTGCGTCTCCTACGGCGTCGACCCCAGCGACGGCCGGCGGCTCTTCGTCAAGGCCTCGACCACCCCTTCGGCGGTCGAGTCGCTGCGCCGGGCGCTCCGGCTGCACGCGGCGGTGCACCATCCGGCGATGGTGGCCCCGATCGCCGCGCACGAGCTCGACGACGGCCAACTGGTGCTGGTCTACCCCTGGCGCGACGGGCGGCTGCTGCGGCCCACCACGGCGTCGGGCTCCGCCGTGCGCACCGATCCGGACGGCGCGATGGTGGCGTTCCGATCGCTGCCGGTGCCTCGGGTGCAGGTCGCACTGGACGCGATCCTGGACGCTCACGAGGCGGTGACGCGGGCAGGGTTTGTCGCGGTCGACCTCTACGACGGTTGCTTCCTCTACGATTTCGACGCTCACCGGATGCAGCTGATCGACCTCGATGAGTACCGACCGGGACCGTTCACTGTGGACGCTGATCGGCTGCCCGGGTCGAGCCGCTACATGGCGCCGGAGGAGTGGCGCCGCGGCGCCACCATCGACGAGCGGACCACGGTGCACGGGCTCGGCCGCACGTTGCGGCTACTGCTCGACGCCGGTGACGAGGAGAACGCCTGGCGGGGCAACCCGACGCAGCTGGCCGTGGTGCACCGCGCGACCGCGGCCGAGCCGGATGACCGGTTCCCCACCGTCGCCGCGCTGCGTCGAGCCTGGCGCGAGGCTGGTTAGCCGGCGCCGGCGAGGGAGCGCTCGGCGGCCGGCGGCTGCTCGCCGGCGGCGGAGACGAGGGAGGCCATCCGATCGACGATCGCGACCACCTCGGCGGCGTCGTCGGACTCGGCCATCACGCGTACGACCCGCTCGGTTCCGCTCGGCCGCAGCACCAGCCGGCCCCGCTCACCGAGCTCGGCGTTGACCGAGCGCACTTCGTCGCCGAGCTTGTCCACCACGTCGCGGGGCGGCAGCGCCACCCGCACGTTGTGGTTGAGCTGCGGCATCTTGTGCATGGACCGTTCGCACAGATCGGCCAGCGGCAGACCGGAGTCGACGATCGCGCCGACCAGCTCGATCGCGGTGGAGATGCCGTCGCCCACGGCAAGCAGGTCGCTCAGGATGATGTGGCCGGACTGCTCGCCACCGAGCACGTACCCGGTGCGGTTCATCGCCTCGGCCACGGCCCGGTCACCGACCGGGCAGACCTCGACCGCAATACCCTCGGCGCGCAGGCTGCGCAGCAGTCCGAGGTTGCTCCACTCGGTGACCACGACCCCGTTGTGCGGCAGGGTGCCCAGCCGGGACCGGTGCCGCGCCAGGATCGAGATGATCTGGTCACCGTCGACGGTGCGGCCGCGGTGGTCCACGCCGAGGACGCGATCGGCGTCCCCGTCGTAGGCGAGCCCGAAGTCGAGGCCCTTCTCGGCCACCACCCGCTGCAGCTCGGCGAGGCTGGTGGAGCCGTAGCCATCGTTGATGTTGACGCCGTTGGGTTGGTCGCCGATCCGCTCCACCACCGCACCGGTCGCCTCGATGACCTCAGGGGCGAGATCGTAGGCGGCGCCGTTGGCGCAGTCGACGGCGATCCGCAGGCCACTGGCGTCGTCCCCGCGGGCCCCCCCCCGCCCCCCCTCCCGGGACACGGCGCCCCCCCCCGGCGGCGCGGTCCACCGCATCCCGCCCCGGCGCGCCGGCGGGGCG
>JBLNGJ010000303.1:0-9728 GCA_050264675.1 Micromonosporaceae bacterium | reverse complement strand
TCGCCCTCCGTGGCTACGCCGTTGGCGCCGTGGACTACCTCAACAAGCCCTTCGAACCCTGGATCCTGCGCGCGAAAGTCTCCGTCTTCCTCGATCTATGGATCAAGTCCCGGCAGGTCCGCGCGCAGACCGACACCACCGACCGGCAGCTCCGGCAGGGTCGCTGCCTGCTCGCCGCGATCGATGATGCGCTGGCCATGCTCGCCAACGAAGGAGCCCGCGAACTCGCGGCGAAGATTTTGCGGGACGCGCGAGACCAGGCGTCGAGCACATTCACCTCGGCGCACGACCCGGCCTAGTCGCGAAGCGGGGGCGGCGGCGGGCAAATGATCATCACGCTGGTCATCGACACGTTCAAAGTCCACAACAACGGAACCACCGTGTCGGCGATGCGGTTCGCGGCCAGCCTCATCTCCCGAGGGCACACGGTACGCGTGGTCGCGTGCGGCCAGCCCAGTGACACGTCCGAGCCAGGCCCCGTGATGTTCTGGGTTCCGGAGCTCGTGGTGCCGATCGCGAGCCGCCTCGCGCACCGCCAGAACACCGTGTTCGCCCGACCCGTCAAGGACGTGCTGACTGCGGCGATCAAGGACGCCGACGTGGTGCATATCTACCAACCCTGGTGGCTGGGGCGCGCGGCGGAGCGGATCGCCCGCCGGCTCGGCGTGCCGGCCATCGCCGCCTTCCACATACAACCCGAGAACGTCACATACAACATTGGCCTGGGCTGGTTCCGACCGGCCGCGCACCTTGTCTACGTCCTGCTGCGTCTGGCGTTCTACCGGCGCTTCGCCGATATCCATTGCCCGTCTACCTTCATCGCGGCGCAGCTACGCCGACACCGGTACCGGGCCCGGCTCCACGTGGTCTCCAACGGTGTGGGCAGCAGCTTCCGGCCGGGGCCAGCCCGGGTCCGGCCCGCTGACGGGCCGTTCCGGATACTCATGGTCGGCCGGTTCTCCCCCGAGAAGCGGCAGGACGTTCTGATTCGGGCCGTGCGGCGATCACGCCACGCCGCCCGTATCGAGTTGCACTTCGCGGGCCAAGGACCGCGGGAGAAGCGCCTGCGCCGGATGGCTTCGGAGTTGGCCAACCCGGCGCACTTCGGCTACTACTCACAGCGCGAGCTGATCGAACTGATCCGTAGCTGCGACCTCTACGTCCACACGTCGGATGTCGAGAGCGAAGGACTGTCCTGCATGGAGGCGTTCTCGTGTGGGCTCGTCCCGGTCATCTCCGACAGCCCGCGCAGCGCGACCAACCAGTTCGCGCTCGGGCCGACCAACCTGTTCCGCTCCGGTGACCCGTCGTCGCTCGCCGAACGGATCGACGCCTGGATCGACGATCCGGTGGCCCTCAAAGCCGCGTCCGACACCTACGCCCGCTACGCGAAGCTCTACGCGGTCGACCGGAGCGTCACGGCGATCGAGAGGGTCTATGCCAGGGCCGGCCACGCGCTGGAAGCGCCGGCCGGGTATGCCGGCCGGGTGTACCGGCTGTTGTCGAACGCCTTCTACTACGTGATCGCGATTCCGGTGCTCTTCGCCTGGACGCGGGTGATCCTCGGCGTCCGCAGCGAGGGCCCGAACCGACTTCCCCGAACCGGCGGCGCACTCACGGTGTGCAACCACGTTCATCCGCTCGACAGCGCGCTCATCGGGCTCGCCTTGTTCCCACGCCGGCCGGTCTTCACCTCGGCGCCGATGAACTTACAGAACCGCTGGTACGGCGGCCTGGTGCGGCTGCTCGGCGGCGTTGCGGTGCCGCCTACCCCGTCCGGCCTGCCGCACTTCTTCGCCGAGATGGAGCTCTTCCTCGCCAAGGGAAAGATCGTGCACTTCTTCCCCGAGGGGGAGCTGAAGCCATACGACACCAGCCTGCGCGACTTCAAGCGGGGTGCGTTTCATCTCGCCGCTCAGGCCCGCGTACCCGTCGTGCCCCTGTCGATCCGGTTCACCCCGCCGACCGGGGTGAGACGCACGTTCCGGCGCAAACCCACGATGGTCATCGTCTTCGGCGAGCCGATCGTCCCGACGATGACCGATCCCCGAAATGACCGGCGCATCCGCATGGAGCTGGCCCGACGCCGGATGCACGATCTGATCACCCGCGCGGCTGTGTGACCCATTCGGGTACGTCGAGGGTGTCGAGGCTCAGCGCGACCGAAGGCACTGAACACACCCAGCGGCAGCCGGGCGGTGGCCGCGTTATCCAGCACCGCAGCCGGGTCGACCGGCGGCCGCTCCCCATCGAAGCCACGGGCCGCGGGCGGCGGTTCGGACCTAGCAGCCGTCGTCGCGCGTCCAGCCATGCACGAACCGCCCGCGCAACGCTTCGATGAACCGTACGATGCGGTCGTTGTCGAATGACGAGAGCGCGTCGATTCGCCCCCAAGCGGTCGCGGAAGGAACGCTCGTGACTGGCATCCCGGAAGTGCTGTTCGTCTGTGTCCACAACGCCGGCCGCTCGCAGATGGCGGCCGCGTTGCTCAACCATCACGCGGCCGGGCGGGTCCAGGTCCGCTCCGCCGGCTCCGCCCCGGCCAGCGAAATCAATCCCGCGGTCATCGCCGCCATGGCCGAGGTCGGCATCGACATCACCCATGAGTTCCCCAAGCCGCTCACCGACGAAGTGGTGCGAGCCTCGGATGTGGTGGTGCTGATGGGCTGCGGCGACGCCTGCCCGGTCTATCCCGGCAAGCGCTACCTCGATTGGACCCTGCCCGACCCGGCCGGGCTGCCGCTCAGCCAGGTCCGGCCCATCCGCGACGACATCGACGCGCGCGTCCGAACGCTGCTCGACGAACTGATCGGCCCAGAGTCCCCCTGAGGTCGCCATCGCGCCGCGCTATAGATAGCGTCGCAAAGTATTGTGACGCTATACTGTCGGGCGACGTTGAATCGCGAACCTGACGGGAGAGGGGCCGCGGAATGCTGCCCATGCGACCTGAGCTGCTCAAAGGGCACCTCGACACGCTGCTGCTGGCGGTCTTGGAGGCCGGTCCACAGCATGGCTACGCGATGATCGATGCACTGCGCACCGGCAGCGACGGTGCCCTCGATCTGCCCACCGGCACGGTCTATCCAGCCCTGCACCGGCTGGAGCGGGCCGGGCTGATCGCCAGCGACTGGGAAACGGTTGGTGGGCGTCGCCGCCGCGCGTACCGCCTCACGCCGTCGGGCCGTGCCGCGCTTGGCGAGCAGCGTGCCGTCTGGAACCAGTTCTCCACCGCCGTCACCGCGGTCCTTGGCCGGCGGGCATGGCCGACAACCGCCTGACCGTCGCGGCCGGGTCATCGCCGGTGGACGCATACCTCGGCGAACTCGCTGCGCTGTTGCACGGACCACGCCGACGCCGGACCCAGATCCTGACCGAACTGCGCGACGGCCTGCACCACGCCGCCGACGAGCGCATCGCCGAGGGCACACCACCGACCGCCGCGGCGAAACAGGCGATCGCCGAGTTCGGCACGCCACGCGAGGTCGCCGACGCCTTCGCCGCGGAGCTGACCACCGCGTACGCCCGGCGCACCATCGCCGCCTATGTCGCTACCGGACCGCTGGTGGGCATCTGGTGGCTCCTGCTGCTGCAGCCGCACCCCTGGCGCACCGGACTGCTCGCCCTGCTGGTCGCGATTCCCGTCATCCCTGTGGTGGCTGTCGCGATCATGACCGCCGCAACGACCCTGGCCACCACCGGCCGCCTGATCCGCTGGCTACCCGAAGCCGGCCCACGCGGCGCGACCGCGGCCGTCCTGGCGATCGCGAGTCTGGCCGCGCTCGCCGACACATCAGTGATTGCCATCTATCTCCGGGCGGCCAGTCCGGGGCGGCCACTCGCGATCATCGCCATCGCCGCCAGCCTGACCCGCATCATCGGCAGCGCCGTCACCCTGCGCCACGCCAGCACGATGCGCCAAGCTCTAACCGGCCATGAAGTCGCCGTCGGAGACACCGGTGCTCGCCGCTGACGTCCTCGGCCTGCCGATCCCCGATGCTGGGCCCGTCTTCGCCGCGGCGCTCGCGGTCCACATCGCGTCCGGTCTCACCGCGGTCATCACCGGAGCGCTCGCCGCTACTGCCAAGAAACGACCTGGACGCCACCCGAAAGCGGGTCGCGTCTACCTGTGGGCGCTCGGCGGCATCTTCGCGACCGCCACGGTGATGGCCGCCATCCGCTGGCCTGAAGACGCACACCTGTTCGCCATCGGTGCCGTCGCCTTCGGCCTCGGCCTGTACGGCTACCGCGCCCGCCGACGCCACCGACCGGGCTGGCCACCGCACCACGCGATCGGCCTGGGCGGCTCCTACATTGCCCTGCTCACTGGCTTCTACGTCGACAACGGTCCCTTTCTTCCCCTGTGGAACCGACTCCCGCACATCGCCTACTGGCTGCTGCCCAGCATCATCGGCGTGCCGCTCATCTGGCGCGCGCTTCACCGGTATCCCGGTACCACTGACGATGCGCACCGCGGCGCATGAGGTGGCGCACGAAAGGATCACCGGTACCCCTGACCATCGCGCGGGCCAGCCGTTAACCGGCTGCCGCGCTAGTCTTACGTTGTGATCACCTCGGTCATGCTCGAGTCCACCAAGATGGGGCCATCATGTCCGACAAGTCGCCGCAGAAGAGCAACGCGAAGAAACCGGCTGGCAAGACGCTGAAGGAAAAGCGGGCCGCGAAGAAGAGCAAGAAGGCGGGAAGCCCGTCGCCGCTGATCCCGCCCAGCGGTCACTGATCGCCGGCCGGTGACCAGCCGGCCGGGTCGGCCGCGCAGGTACGCCAGGACGGCGAGGCCGCTGGAGCGCCCTTCGGCCATGAGCGCGAGGACCTCGCGCGGGACAGCGTCCGGCGGCGCGACTCGTCGGCGTTGGTCAGTGAGACCTATGTGGACGGACAGACTCCGGAGCAGATCAACGCTAGGCTGACCGGTCTCGGCGCGACAGCGGTACGGGCCGACGCTTACGTCAACACCCGCAGCGCCGGGAGTGGCGCATGGTCCGGCCACCCGCTCTGTGACCCAGGTCATACTGACCCAAGAACCTGATCATGCTGGGCCACCGTCTGTCCGGGTGTGCAGGGCAAGATGGGCGCCGTGAGCTCGATGGACGAGGAACACCTGGTCCGCCGCGTCGCTCGCGGCGACCGTGCCGCGTTCGACGAGCTGTACCGGCGTACCTCGCCCTGGCTGGCCGTACGCCTGCGTCGGCGGTGCGCCGACGACGAGCTGGTCGCCGAGATTATGCAGGAGACGTACCTGGCGGTGTGGCGGGCCGCGGCCGCGTTCGCGGGCGCAGGCATCGGCGGCACCGCGGTCGGCTGGGTGTGGACGATCGCCGCCCGGCGCTTGGTCGACGCGCTACGCCGCCGCGCCCGGGACGCGCGGCTGCCGTTCGCGGCGCTGCCCGCGCCGGCCGCACCGGCCGCGGAGGACGAGGTGCTCGCCGCGGCGCTAAGCGACGCCATGGGCGACGCGTTGCGCCGGCTCTCCCCCGACCTGCGGCAGGTGCTGCAGGCCATGGTGCTGGACGGGCTCTCGGTACGGGAGACCGCCGTGCTGCTGGGAGTACCCGAAGGAACCGTGAAGACCCGGGCCCGCCGGGCGCGGATCGCGCTGCGGGAGGCGCTGTCATGAGTTCTTCAGATCACGTCCCGGTCACCGTCTTGGAGCGGTACGCCACCGGCGGGGCGGGCATCGGGGCGGACGCTGTCTGGGCGGTCGAGGCGCATCTGGAGTGGTGTGCACCCTGTCGGCACCGCCTTGGCGAGGCGGTGGCCCGGCACAGCCCGGCGACGATGTCGCTGCTGGCCCGCGTGCAGGGGAATCTGGCGGCCGAGGTGGCCCGCAGCCCGCGGATGCCCGCGCGGCGGCTGCCGAGGCGGGTGGCGCGATGGGCGCCGCCGGGCCTCTGGCCGCGACTTGCCATGACGCTGCTCGTGCTTGCGGCGGCACTCGGACTAGACCTTGTGAGCAGTAGCCGTCTGCTGGTGTTGTTGGTGGCGCCGGTGGCGCCACTGCTCGGCGTGGCCGCGGTCTGGTCGGCCGGCCTGGACCCGGCTCACGAGCTGGTGGTGGCCAGCCCGCGGGCGGGGCTGTACATGGTGTTGCGGCGCACGCTGGCGGTGCTGGTGGTGGTCATCCCGGCACTGACCGTGGCCGGCTGGCTGGCGGGCGCGTCGCCGGCCCGCTGGCTGCTGCCATGCCTGGCGTTCACCGCCGGCGCCCTCGCGCTGGGCGAGCTCATCGGGCTGCGCTGGGCGGCGGGCGCGCTCGCGCTGGCGTGGACCGCCGGAGTGATCACCCCGAGCATGCTGGCCGCCCGGACCCCTCTGCTGTTGGAGCCGGCCAGCCTGCCGTACTGGGCGGGAGTGATCGCCGTGATCGCGGTTGCGCTGGTGCTGCGCCGCGACGCGTACGCGGGATTGAGGAGTGAGCAATGGTTCGTGCGGTGAGCGCCGCGGAGACCGCGCCGACGACGTACGCCTGGGCGATCCAGACCGAGGGGCTGCGGGTGCGGGCCGGGCGGCGGATGGCCGTTGACGGTCTGGACCTCTCGATGGGCACCGGCGTACACGGCCTGTTGGGCCCCAACGGCGCGGGCAAGACCACCCTGGTCCGCTCGATCGCCACGGTGCTGCGCCCCGCCGGCGGCACCCTGCTGGTGCTCGGCGAGAAGGTGAACGGGCGCATCGACCTGCGCGGTGTGCGCCGCCAGATCGGGTATCTGCCACAGGAGTTCGGCTACTACCGCCGCTTCACGGTCCGGGAGTTCGTCGAGTACATCGCCTGGCTCAAGGAAATGCCCGCCGCCGAGACACCAGGAGCCGTCCAGCGCGCGATCGACCGGGTCGGGCTGACCGACCGGGCCGACGATCGGATGAAGACGCTCTCGGGCGGCATGGTGCGGCGAGCCGGGATCGCCCAAGCTATCGTCAACGACCCGCGAATCCTGCTGTTGGACGAGCCCACCGCCGGGCTGGACCCTGATCAGCGCATGCAGTTCCGGGCGCTGCTGCGCGAGGTCGGTACGGACACCTGCGTGGTGGTCTCGACCCACCTGGTCGAAGACGTCGCGGCCGCCTGCACCGACGTGGTGCTCATCGACGCGGGCCGGCTGGTCTTCCAGGGCGTCCCGGCCGACCTCGCCGCGGCGGCCGGCGACGACGCCGGCGCCGGGGACAGCGCGGCCGAACGCGGATACTCCGCGCTCCTGCGCCGCCATCGCGAGTTGGAGGCATGATGGGCGCCCGGATACTGCGCATCGAGCTGCGGCGCTCGGTGGCCCTGTGGGCCGCAGTGGTGATCGCCGCGGTCGGCGTGTTTGTGCTTTTCTCGAGCAACGAACCGTACGGGTCGTGGATGCAGCTGGTCATCGTCCAGCGCGACATCATGCAGCTGACCTGGCCGCTGGCGTTGGCGGCCGGCGCCTGGCAGGGCATCCGCGAGCGCCGGTCCCGGGTCGAGGAGCTCCTGGCGACGACGCCCCGGCCGCGCTGGCGGCGAGTGCTGCCGGTCGCCACCGCGATGGCGGTCGCCGCCGTGGCCGCGTACCTGGTCATGCTCGCCGGTGCCGCCGGCCACCTCCGGCACATCGATGGGTACTTCCCGCTCGGAGCGATCCCGCTCATCGCCCTTGGTGCGCTGGCCATGGTCGCCGCGGTCTGGCTCGGCCAGAGCATCGGTACCCTGCTGCCGTCGCCGCTGACCGCACCGATGCTCGCCGTGATCGGCTTCGTCGGGCTGGCGGTGTCACCCATGGTGGTCGCCCAAGACAGTGGCGATCCGGGCACCTTCCTGCTCTTCCCGTACCTGCAGGGTCCGCGCGACGGTGGGTTCGCCATCCAGATGCTCTCCGCCCGGGCGAACCTGTCGCAGGCGCTGTGGCTCGCGGCGCTGGCCGCGACCGGGCTTGCCGTCTTCGCCGCGTCCCGGCCCAGCACCCGGGTGGCCGCCCTTCTGCCGGTCGCGCTCGGCGCGGCGGTCGCGGTGCCGGTGATGCCCCGCCATCTCTCCGTCGCTTGGATCGAGGACCACCGCGCCACCGAGGTCGTCTGCACCGACGACGAACCGAAGGTGTGTATCGCGCGGCTGCACTCCTACGCCCTAGATCACGTGACCGGTCCGGCTCGCGAAGCGCTGTCCGTGCTCGCCGCGAAACTGCCCCCGGCGCCGACAAAGGTTCTCGTAGATACGGTTGGCGACAAGGACCCCGTGGATCAGCGGCCGCCAGACACCCTGGTGGCGCGCGTCTCGTCCGTCGACGACATCGAGGATTACGGTGCCGACAACCTGTTGTGGCTCATGCTGGACGGTGCCGGCGTCCCGCCGTGCCGAAAATTCATGAACCTGAAGGGCGAACCGGACGACCGCCATCTGGCCGCTCGGCTGGTCGCCGCCGCCTGGCTCCTCGACCGGGCCCTACCACCGGCGGGCGGACGCGATAACGGGTCGGGGCTGGCGCACGAGGCTTTGACCACCCTGCGCGGCCTGCCGGCCGACGAACAGCGGACCCGCGTCGCTGCGCTGCGCGACGCCGAGCGGGCCTGCGCCGACGGCGACCGGCTGGAGATGCTCACCGGTACGAGCACGGCACGGTGAGACCGTTGGCACTGTACCTGCGCTCGCGGGCGGTGCCGGCGACGGCGGCGACCGTGCTGGGCTGCGCGATGGCGTTGTGGGCCCTCGGCCTCGCCATCGACCATCCGCAGGGCCGCGGTCTCACCGCCCTGCTCGTCGCGCTGGCCGCCACGACTGCCATCGCCCCCGGCCTCGCCGGTCCCGACCACGATCTGGACCGGGCCTCGGCGATCGCCTGGCCGCCGAGGCGCGCGGCGCACGTCATTGTGGCCGGGGCCGCCGTGGTCGGCCTGCTCGCCGCCACCGCGCTCGCCGGCGAAAAGATGGCCGGCACGAGCCAGATCGCGCGCAACGTGGCCGGGCTGGTGGGGCTGGTGGCACTCGGTGCTTGCGTTCTCGGCGCGGCCCGGGCCCCACTGCTGCCGGTGGTCTGGACGGTGCTCGTGCTGCCCTATGCGCCCCCGATGGGCGCGCCGCCCACCCGACCCACGTACAAGATCATGCTCTCCTGGATGGTGCAGCCGATGGAGGCCCGCGCGGCCACCGTGGCGGCCATAGTCCTCGCCGCCACCGGGACCCTCGCGTACGCGGTGCTGGGCAGCCGACGCTGACGGCGGCCGGGCGCTATTGAGGCGTGCGCGGGTCTCGACCGATCAGGATGCGCGGGACGAGCCCGCGCCGGCGCATGTTGCTGATCTCGGTTGTGCTGTTGGTGGCGGTGCCGGTCACGGTGTCGGTCTAGCTGTTGCTCGGCCGCGACGGACCGGGTCAGGTGCCCAGCCAGGATCGGCCCGGACCGTACTGCTGGTGCCGGGTTACGGCGGCGGCGTTGACGGCCTCAGTGTGCTGGTGGAGCGAGTCCGGGCCACGGGCCGGGCGGCGGTCGTGGTGAAGATGCCCGGCGACGTAGGCCTCCATGACCACCGCGTAGAGCGCCTGGTCGATGCGCCGGCGCGGCTCGAGGATCAACGGGAAGAACGAGCCCTTACGCAGCTTGGGAATGCGCAGGTCGATGTCACCGGCCTTCGTGGACAGAGTGCGTTGCCGCGATCCGTTGCGCTCGTTGGTCCGCGACTCGGTGCGCTCATAGCGGGCCGCGCCGATCACCTCAACAGCTTCGGCCTCGATGAGCTCCTGCAGCACCGTGCGG
>JBLNGJ010000302.1:0-8631 GCA_050264675.1 Micromonosporaceae bacterium | reverse complement strand
GGCCTGGGGCTGATCGGTCCGGTCGCCACCAACTGCGCCCTGCTCGCCGCGGCGGAGATCAACGCGGCCGGTGGGGTGCTCGGCGGGCCGGTCGAGCTGGTGCTGGTCGACGGGGGTCGGGCACCGGCCCAGGTGGCCGGCGACGTGGCCGCCCTGGTGCGCGACGGAGCCGTGCACGCGCTGGTTGGCCTGCACGCCAGCGACGTACGCCAGGCGGTGGTTCCGGCCGTGGCCGGCGCGGTGCCCTATGTGTACACCCCGCCGTACGAGGGCGGCGAGCACACACCAGGGGTCTTCCTGATCGGTGAGGTGCCCGACCGCCAGCTCCGCCCGACCCTGGCCTGGCTCGTCCAGCACCGCCGGGCCCGGCGCTGGTTCCTCCTCGGCAACGACTATGTCTGGCCGCACCGCACCCACACCGCCGCCCGGGCGTACCTGCATGCCCTGGGGGCGAGCGTGGTCGGCGAGCGGTTCGTGCCCATGGGCGGCTGCGACCCGGCGCCGCTGCTCGAGGCGGTGGCGCGGGCCCGCGCGGACGCGCTGCTGCTCACCCTCGTCGGCACCGACCTGGTGGTGTTCAACCGGGCTTTCGCGGCCGGGTCGCTGGTCGGGCGCGTGCCCCGGCTCTGCGCCGCCCTGGAGGAGAACGGGCTGCTCGGCGCCGGCGGCGACCGCACCGGCGAGCTCTACGCGGCGATGGGCTACTTCGGCAACCTGGTCAACGACGCCGGTCTCGCCTTCGCCGAGCGCTACCGGAGCCGCTTCGGCGCCCATGCGCCGGTGCTCTCCGGGCACGGCGAAGGCTGCTACGACGGCATGCGGCTGCTCGCCGCGCTGGTGGAGCGGGCCGGCACGCTGCACGCCGGCGCCGTCGACGCGAGTTCCGACGGCACCGCCATCCACGGTGGACGGGGTCGGCTGACGCTGCGTCGCCGCCACGTCGACCAGCCCGTCTACCTGGCCCGCGCGGACGGGCTGGACTTCGAGGTGATCGCGCCGCTCTGACCGGCCGGTGCCTGCGGGCCCGCGTCCGGGCGCGCCAGATCTTTTCTGATTCAAGTATCGGCGCTATCGTGCGGCTCAGGTAAACCCTTCGATCCGAGGGAGGCTCGCCGTGGCCGTCGACTCCACTTCGATCGAGCGGTTCGGATACCAGCAGGAGCTCAAGCGATCGCTGAGCTTCACCGATCTGCTCGTGTATGGCTTGATCTTCATGGTGCCCATCGCCCCGTTCGGCATCTTCGGCAGCGTGTTCCAAGGCTCGGGTGGCATGGTCGCCCTGGCGTACGCGATCGGCATGGTGGCGATGATGTTCACTGCGCTGTCGTACGCGCAGATGGCCCGCGCCTTCCCGATGGCCGGCTCGGTCTACACGTACGCGGGGCGCGGCATCGCCGCCCCGGTCGGCTTCCTCGCCGGCTGGGTGATCCTGCTCGACTACGTGCTGGTGCCCAGCCTGCTCTACCTCATCGCCGGCGTGGCCATGCACTCGTTCGTGGCGAGCGTGCCGGTGTGGCTGTGGATCGCCGGCTTCGTCGTGCTCAACACCGTGGTGAACTACCTCGGCATCGAGATGACCGCGCGGGTCACCCGGCTGATGCTGCTCGGCGAGCTGGCCGTGCTCGCCATCTTCCTGGTCATGGGCGTGGTCGGCCTGGCCCAGGGCAAGGGGCGCGGCTTCTCCTGGGAGCCGCTCTACAACGGCGGCACGTTTACCTGGTCGCTGATCTTCGGCGCGGTCTCGATCGCGGTGCTGTCGTTCCTCGGCTTCGACGGCATCTCCATGCTCGCCGAGGAGAACCGGGAGTCGACCCGCCAGATCGGCCGGTCGATGGTCTTCGCGCTGCTCGTGGCGGGCGTGCTCTTCATCGCGCAGACCTGGGTCGCGTCGCTGTTCGTGACCGACCCGGATGGGCTGATCGCCAACGGCGACGCCGGCGGCACGGCCTTCTACGACGCGGCCGAGGTGGCCGGCGGGCACTGGCTCAACGTGCTCACCGCGGTCGCCACCGCGATCGCCTGGGGCTTCGCCAACTCCCTGGTGGCGCAGGCGGCCACGTCACGGCTGCTCTACGCGATGGCCCGGGACCGGCAACTGCCCTCGTTCCTGGCCCGGGTGCACCGGCGCACCCAGGTGCCGGCGAACGCCACGTTCCTGGTCGCGGCGGTCTCGCTCGGCCTGGGCGTGTGGATGTCGCGGCGGACCAACGGCATCACCGAGCTGGTCGGGCTGATCAATTTCGGTGCGATGACCGCGTTCCTCGCCCTGCACGTCTCCGTCATCTGGTGGTACGTGGGGCGGCAGGGCTCCCGCGACCTGTGGCGGCACCTGATCGCGCCGGCGATCGGCTTCGTGATCCTCGCCGCCGTGGTCTACAACGCCAAGATCGCCGCGCAGATTGTCGGTGGCATCTGGTTCGGTGTCGGCGTGCTGATCCTCATCGGTCTCTACCTGAGCGGACGCCGGCCGAACCTGTCCGGGCTCGCGGCCGATGTCCCGGCCCCGCGTCAGGGTGCCGAGCGGAAGGAGGTCTCTTAAGGTGGGTGAACTGATCGAGTACCGGCCGGCCCGCGAGGAGCTTTGCTACACCTTCGGCGGCCGGCCGGCGGTGCGGCGGGTGCGGCCGGGCGACCTGATCGACCTCTACACCGAGGACTGCTTCGGCGGTCAGGTCCGCGGGGTCGACGACCTGCCCTCGGTGGTGTGCCAGTTCCCGTACCTCAACCCGGTCACCGGGCCGTTCCACGTCGAGGGCGCTGAGCCGGGGGACACCCTGGCCCTGCATTTCGTGTCGATCACCCCCGCCCGTGACTGGGCGGCATCGTCGACCTTCCCCCACTTCGGCGCCCTGACCAGCACGCACACCACGGCCACGCTGCAGCCCCCGCTGGAGGAGCGGGTGTGGATATATGAGGTGGACGTGGCCGCCCGGGTGGTGCGCTATCGGGCCCGCCGGTCGGACTTCACCGTCGACCTGCCGATGGACCCGATGCATGGCACGGTCGGCGTCGCGCCAGCGGCGTTCGAGGCGCGGATGACCATCACCCCGGATGCGCATGGCGGCAATATGGACACTCCGGAACTACGCGCCGGAGTCACTGCGTACTTCGGCGTCAACGTGCCGGGGGCGCTCTTCGCGCTCGGTGACGGGCATGCCCGGCAGGGCCAGGGCGAGGTGAGTGGGGTGGCCGTCGAGACCGCGATGCACACCGTGGTCGCGGTCGATCTGATCAAGGGCGTGGCCACTGCCTGGCCACGCATCGAGTCTGACAAGTGCGTCATGTCGACCGGTTCGGCCCGACCGCTGGAGGACGCGTACCGGATCAGCCAGCTGGACCTGGTGACCTGGGTGGCGGAACTGGCCGGTCTGGACACTCTTGACGCGTATCAGTTGGTCAGCCAGGCTGGCGAGGCGCCCGCAGGCAACGTCTGCGACACCAACTACACGATGGTGGCGAAGGTGGACAAGGCCTACCTCGGCGGCGCCGTGGCGTACGGCGGTGCTCACGGTCGGTTGCGTGCGATCTCCGCCGCGTCCGGTAAAGCGTGATCTGTCCATCATGGATCTGATCGCAGGTATGTAAAGAAGTAGACAGTCTTCTGGTCCCGATCATTGATCGCGACAAGCATGACCCATCAGGATAACCGCACAGAAATTCTGTGCCGGCAGCGCCGACGCGTGCCGATCGCGGAGTGCCCACCATCGGTTCCGGGCGGTGCCTGCCTCGTCTGGCCAAAGGGGGCCGAATGAGATCCATTCAGGGACCAACGTCCCGCCGCAGGACACGCCGGCTGCTCGGAGCTGCCGCTGGCGCTGTCCTGTGTCTCGGGCTGCTGCCGGCCGCTGGCACGGCTGCGGCAGCCGGCGCTCCGGGTGCTCAGGCATCCGCGGGCGTGCAAGGGGAAAGACCTGGCAACTATGACTCCCGCACTGACGGCGCCAACAAGAAGGTGCTGGCCGCCCGTAGTGCCGCCCTAGCCGCCAACCCACGGGCGGGGGTCAAGAAGCTGCGCAAGGAGCTCGGCACGCAGGGCCTCATCAGCCTCGACCCGGTGACCGCGACACCGCGTCAGGTGAGCCGCGTCGACGGGTTCCTCACCCCGCCCAGCCGGCAGTCAGCCGCCAAGATTGCCATCGACTTCGTCAAGGCCAACGCGGACGCGTTCGGGCTCTCGGCAGCAGCGATCAGTGGGCTGACGCTGCGCAAGGAATATGTCGACATCTCCGGCACCCACCACCTCAGCTTCGTGCAGAGCGTGGGCGGCGTGCCGGTCTTCGGCAACGGGCTCAAGGCCCACGTGACCAGCAAGGGCCAGCTCGTCGCAGTCGACGGCGCTCCGGTGGCGAGCCTGCCGGCGAGCATCGGCGGTCCCGCGCTGACCGCTCAGACGGCGCGCGACGCCGCCGTGGCGGATGCCTTCGGCTCGTCCAAGACCAGCCTGAAGGCCCAGGCCCCGGGCGTGGCCAAGGGCACCGAGTTCGCCAACGGCGACCGGGCCCAGCTGGTGGTCTTCCAGACCCTGACCGGCCCGCGTCTGGCCTGGCAGGTCATCACCCTGCGGGAGGGCTACATCCACGTGCTGGACGCCCAGTCCGGCAAGGTGCTGTGGCGCCAGGACATGGTCGCCAAGGACTCCGGCAAGGCCTGGAAGAACTACCCCGGCGCGCCGGTGGGTGGTTCCCAGCAGACGGTGAACTTCACCGCCCAGGGTTGGCTGCCCAACGGCTCGGCGACCCTGTCCGGCAACGTCGCGCACGTCTTCACCGACCTCAACGACGACGACGTGGCGAACCCGGGCGAGGACGTCGGCCCGTCCGCGCCGAACAAGTTCTTCTATCCGTTCACCGTCTTCGGCGGCGCCAACTGCGTGCCGGGCTTCCAGTGCTCGTGGGACCCGGACGTGGCCTTCTCGTGGCAGGCCAACGCCAAGCAGGACGCGACCCAGATGTTCAACTTCCTCGGCAAGTTCCACGACCACCTGGAGGCGGCCCCGATCGGGTTCACCAACGCGGCCGGCAACTTCGAGGCAGTCGACGGTGACGCCGTCTCCGGCAACGCCATCGACGGGGCCAACATCACCGGCGCCGGCTTCCCGGACGGCAACCACGTCGACAACGCCAACATGTCGACCCCGCCGGACGGCATCCCGCCGCGGATGCAGATGTACCTCTTCCACGAGCCCGGTACCGCGTTCCCCGGCGAGGACCCGTTCATCGCGGGTAACTCCGGCGACGAGGCCGACATCGTCTACCACGAGTACACGCACGGTCTGTCCAACCGTCTCGTGGTCGACGCGTTCGGCATCTCCACCCTCGGCAACATCCAGGCCGGCTCCATGGGTGAGGCCTGGAGCGACTGGTACGCGCTTGACTTCCTGGTCAAGGACGCGTTGATGATGGACACCGCGGCGGATGGTGAGCTGCGGGTGGGCCCGTACGTGGGTTGGGGCAACGACCTGATCCGCACCCAGCCGATCGACTGCCCGGTGGGCTCGGTCTCCGCGAACTGCCCGGGTACGCCCGGCGGCGGCCCCGGCGGCTACACCTACGGTGACTTCGGCCGGATCATCGGGCGGCCCGAGGTTCACGCCGACGGCGAGATCTGGGTCGAGACGCTGTGGGATCTCCGCAAGGCCCTCGGCTCGAACATGACCGAGTCGCTCGTCACCCGGGCGATGGAACTCTCCCCGGCCAACCCGTCCTTCCTGGACATGCGCAACTCGATCCTGCAGGCCGACCTGATCCTCAACGGTGGCAGCAAGAAGACCAAGATCTGGCAGACGTTCTCGCACCGTGGCATGGGCTGGTTCGCCGGCTCCGTCGACGGTGACGACACCGCCCCGGCCGAGGACTTCTCCATGCCGCCGGCGCCGGGTACCCCGACCGGCACGCTCACCGGTACCGTTCGCGACCAGGACACCAACGCCCCGATCGCGGGCGCCCTGGTGTTCTTCGGTGGCCACGCCTCCGGCTTCGCCGGTGACTACGCCGCCGTGACGAACGGCAGCGGTGTCTACTCGATCAGCGGCATCCTCGCGGGTACCTACCCGAAGGTGGCGGCGCGCTCGGCCGGGTACGACCCGAACGTGCAGACCGTCTCCGTCCCCTCGCACACGCTCGTGCTCAACTGGCTGCTGCGTCGGGACTGGGCCGCCCTTGCCGGTGGTGCCACGGTGGTCGACTTCAACGGTGATGACTTCACCATCTTCGGGTGTGGTCCGCCGAGCATGTTCGACCAGTCGCAGGGCTCCGGGTGGAGCACCGACTCGATTCTGACCAACCCGGCCGACCACTCGGTGATTCAGCCGCGGTTCGTGACGGTGCAGCTGCCGGCGGCGATCGACATCGTCAGCCTGCAGATCAACCCGAGCGGCACCTGTGGCGACGGTGCGTCGGCCTCGGCCGGTGACTTCACGGTCGAGACGTCCACCGACGGTGTCATATTCGTCCTCGCGGCGAGCGGACACTTCGGTATCCCGAACCGCAACAAGATGAACAACGTGCCGCTCAACGCGGGCACGGGTACGAACGTGACGCACGTTCGTTACACGATGAACGGTACCCAGCTGCACGACTCGGCTCCGGGCGCCACCTGCCCGGGTCCGTTCAGCGCCTGCCTGTTCGTCGACTCGGTGGAGTTGGCGGTCTACGGCACGCCGTAACCGATCAGACCGTAGGCCCTGGCCTGCGGCGGCGAGCACGGCCCGATGCACCAACTGCGGCCCGGAGCACCTGCTCCGGGCCGCAGGCTTTGCCCACCCGGGGGGATCCGTTTCGGGCACCGCCTGCCCGCCCCGGCGCGAACGCTGAGCCCGCCACGGCAGAATTCCGGATCGAGCCCTATCACGTTCGCGGGTAGCGGCAGTTTCCGGGTTCTTGCCCCCGCCGGTCACGGGCCGGGCGCGGCGGCGCGCGCCTGAACAACCCAGGAGCGACCACCGGGCCGGACGCGCTACACTGCGGAGCATGGCCCGGGCCTTCCAGCTCCTTAGTGGGCCGTGCTGCCGCTGACGAACGGCGACCAGCACGGCGACCCCTCCTGCGCGAGGGGCTTTTTTGTGCCCCTTGGTCAGCCCCCCAGCCGCAAGCCACAACCCGAGCACCGGCCCGGATAACCCGCAGAGGTGAGCAGAGCATGAGCGACGCAGCCGAGATCGTGAGCGACATTCCGGCGCATCGATACACCGCCAGCCTGGCGGCGGAGATCGAGCCGCGCTGGCAGGACCATTGGGAAGAGAACGGGACGTTCCACTCGCCCAACCCGACCGGTCCGCTGGCCGACGCCGGCCACCCGCGGGCCGGGGCGGCGAAGCTGTTCCTGCTGGACATGTTCCCCTACCCGTCGGGGGCGGGGCTGCACGTGGGCCACCCGCTGGGCTACATCGGCACCGACTGCTATGGCCGGTTCCAGCGCATGGCCGGGCGCAACGTGCTGCACGCGATGGGCTTTGACGCGTTCGGGCTGCCGGCCGAACAGTACGCCGTGCAGACCGGCCAGCACCCGCGCAAGACGACCGAGGCCAATGTCGACCGCTACCGGGCCCAGCTGCGCCGGCTGGGGCTGGCCTACGACGACCGCCGCTCGGTGGCCACCACTGACTTCGAGTTCTACCGGTGGACACAGTGGATCTTTCTGCAGATCTTCAACTCGTGGTTCGATCCGCAGCGGCAGGCGGCCCGCCCGATCGGCGAGCTGATCGAGGAGTTCGCCAACGGCACCCGGCCCACCCCGGACGGTCGCATGTGGTCGGAACTGTCCGGTGTGGAGCAACGCCGGCTGGTCGACGACCACCGATTAGCCTATGTCAGCGAGGCGCCGGTGAACTGGTGCCCCGGCCTGGGCACGGTGCTGGCCAACGAGGAGGTCACCGCCGACGGGCGCAGCGAGCGGGGCAACTTCCCGGTCTTCAAGCGCAGCCTGAAGCAGTGGATGATGCGCATCACCACGTACGCCGATCGCCTGCTGGACGACCTGGAGAAGCTGGACTGGCCCGAGCCGGTCAAGGTGATGCAGCGCAACTGGATCGGCCGCTCTACCGGGGCGTTCATTGACTTCCCGACCGCCGCCGGGCCGATGCGGGTCTTCACCACCCGTCCGGACACTGTCTTCGGCGCGACGTACATGGTCACGGCCCCCGAGCACGAGCTGGTCGACGCTCTGGTCGCCGACGTCTGGCCGGACGGTACACACGAGGCCTGGACCGGTGGAAACCCCTCACCGCGGGCGGCGGTGGACGCGTACCGCAAGTTCGCGGCCAGCAAGACCGACGTCGAGCGGGCCGCCGACGCGCGCGAGAAGACCGGCGTCTTCATCGGTGCGTACGCGACCAACCCCGCCAACGACGCCCGCGTCCCGATTTTCATCGCCGACTACGTGCTGGCCGGCTACGGCACCGGGGCCATCATGGCGGTGCCCGGGCAGGACGAGCGGGACTGGGAGTTCGCTGAGGTCTTCGACCTGCCGATCATCCGGACGGTGCAGCCCGAGGAGGGCTTCGAGGGCAAGGCGTACCTGGGCGAGGGTCCGGCGATCAACTCCACCGCGCCGGGCGGGTTCAGCCTGGACGGGCTGGGTGTGGCCGAGGCGAAGGCGAAGATCATCGAGTGGCTGCAGGCCAACGGGATGGGC
>JBLNGJ010000301.1:0-3110 GCA_050264675.1 Micromonosporaceae bacterium | reverse complement strand
GCGCTGATCATGGCGTGTACGCACGCCTCGGCGGAGCCGCCGTGCTCGGCCAGGTCGTCCGGGTGCAGGGGGAGCCCGGCG
Organism: Micromonosporaceae bacterium; assembly: GCA_050264675.1. Classification (GTDB taxonomy): domain Bacteria; phylum Actinomycetota; class Actinomycetes; order Mycobacteriales; family Micromonosporaceae; genus JBLNGJ01. Next base: position 3,029 of record JBLNGJ010000301.1, on the reverse strand, counting down.
AGGATGTACTTGCTGAAGATGTCCCGGGCCGCCTCGGCGTCCGGCCGCTCGATCTTGATCTTGACGTCGAGGCGCCCGGGCCGCAGGATGGCCGGATCGATCATGTCCTCACGGTTGGAGGCACCGATCACGATGACGTTCTCCAGCCCCTCCACACCGTCGATCTCCGACAGCAGCTGCGGGACGATCGTGTTCTCCACGTCCGAGGAGACCCCGGAGCCGCGGGTGCGGAACACCGAGTCCATCTCGTCGAAGAACACGATGACCGGCGTACCCTCGCTCGCCTTCTCCCGGGCCCGCTGGAAGATCAGCCGGATGTGCCGCTCGGTCTCGCCGACGTACTTGTTGAGCAGCTCCGGCCCTTTGATGTTGAGGAAGTAGCTGGTGTGCTTCTCGGTGCCCTGCTTGGCCGCCATCTGCTTGGCCAGCGAGTTCGCCACCGCCTTGGCGATCAGCGTCTTGCCGCAGCCGGGTGGGCCGTAGAGCAGCACGCCCTTGGGTGGGCGCAGCTGGTGCTCGCGGAACAGGTCGGCATGCAGGAACGGCAGCTCGACCGCGTCACGGATCTGCTCGATCTGGCGGTCCAGGCCGCCGATGTCGGCGTATCCGATATCCGGCACCTCCTCCAGGACCAGCTCCTCGACCTCGCTCTTGGGGATCCGTTCGTAGGCGTAGGCGGAGCGCGGCTCGATCAGCAGCGAGTCGCCCGCCCGCAGCGGGGCGTCGGCGAGCGTGTCGGCCAGGTGCACCACCCGCTCCTCGTCCGCGTGTGAGATCACCAGCGCCCGGTCGCCGCCGTCGAGCACCTCCTTGAGCATCACCACCTCACCGGCCCGCTCGAAGCCGAGCGCGTCGACGATGTTGAGGGCGTCGTTGAGGAGCACCTCCTGCCCCTTGCGCAACCCGTCCACCTCGATCGCCGGCGAGACGGCCACCCGCAGCTTGCGGCCGCCGGTGAAGACATCGACGGTGCCGTCCTCGTGGCGGGCGAGGAACACGCCGTACCCGCTCGGCGGCTGGGCCAGGCGGTCGACCTCCTCCTTGAGCGTGACGATCTGGGCCCGGGCCTCCTTGAGCGTGGCCACCAGCCGTTCGTTGTTCTCGGTCAGCCGCGCGAGCTGGGCCTGGGTTGCGGTGAGTCGCTCCTCCAACTGGCGTACGTGACGTGGGCTCTCGGTCAGCTTGCGCCGCACCAGGGCGAGCTCCTCTTGCAGGAACGCGACCTGAGTGGCGAGATCGTGGGCCTCCCTTTCCCACCGTGCGGCGCGCGCGTCGGCGTCCTCACTGCGTGCCACGTCCCACCTCCCCGGGGGTTGCGCCGCTCGACGAGTCGCGCGGCAATGCTCGTGCCCTAAACACTAACTGCTGCATGGCCCCCTAGTCCCTACCCGACACCGCTCCCGACCAGACCTCACTGGCGTAAACCCGCCAACCGCACGCAGGCGGGTGCCCCTGGCCGGGTACGGTTGGGCCAGGAGGGGAACTGGTGACGACCGAGCCGACCGCGACTGTGGCGCACGACGCAGTGGCGAAGGACTCAGCGGCGACGGGCTCAGCCGACGAGCCGGTGCAGGTGTGGATCGACCAGAATCTGTGCACCGGCGACGGGCTGTGCGCCCAGTACGCCCCCGAGGTCTTCGAGTTCGACGTGGACGGCCTGGCCTACGTCAAGGACGAGTCGGGCGAACTGCTCACCGAGGCGGGCAGCCGGGTGGACGTGCCGGCGCGGCTGCGGCTGGAGGTCATCGACGCGGCTCGCGACTGCCCCGGCGAGTGCATCCACATCACCGGGTCGAACCCGGCCGCCTAGAGCGGACGGCCCACCAGCGACGCGACAAGCTGGGCGAACTCCTCAAGCCGGGTGATCTGCCCGGTGCCCCCGTCGTCGAGGGTCTTCACGAAGCGCAGCGCGTCCTGGCGCACGAGCGGGCCGCTCTCCTCCCCGAGCGCGGCCACCGCCGCGTCGTCGAACGAGCTCAGCAGCAGGTAGACGTCCACGGCATCGACCCGGGCCTGACCGTCCGGCGAGCGGTGCAGCCGGCGGCGGGTGCCGACCTCGGTGACCACGGACAGCGGCAGCACCCGGATCGACGAGGTCATCGCACCGGCCGGTCCCTCACCGGGCGCCACGTCCTCGCCGTGCCAGAGGATCAGGCGGGTGCCGTCACAGACGGCCACCTCCTGCCAGACCCCGTTGACCTCGTTGACGAAGCGCTCCAGGGTGAAGCCCAGCACGGGTGCCCCGGCGAGCACGGCGCCGAGCGCCTCCAGGGCCAGGTCGGGGTCGCGCAGATAGGCCCGGGCGGCGGCGTCGAGGTCACGGTAGGGCGACCAGTCGGGAAAGACGGCGGGCAGGTCGCTGCCGTAGCTCGCCGCGGTCACGGCGCACCTGCGTGGTCCGGGCCGGCGCGGTTCTGGTCGGCGCCGTTCATGGCCTCGCCCCCTCCCGCCAGCCGGCGACGCTGCTCGGCGTAGGCGGCGGCACCCCGGCTGGGTTTGCGCCGCCGCGGCGGGGCGACCACCCCGGGTGCCAGCCTACGCGCGGTGATCAGAAAGGCGGTATGGGCGATCATCCGATGATCAGGGCGCACCGCCAGACCATCCGCGTGCCAGTCGCGCACGAGCGACTCCCAGGCGTGCGGCTCGGTGTAGCCGCCACGGGCCCGGACCGCCTCCACCAGCTCGGAGAGCTGCGGCGTGGTAGCCACGTAGCCGATGAGTACCCCGCCCGGCCGCAGCGCCCGGTCGACCAGGTCGAGCATCTCCCACGGGGCCAGCAGGTCGAGCACGATCCGATCAAAACCGGTCTGGGCACACTGGGCCACGTCGCCCACGTGCAGCGTCCAGGTCTTCGGCGGCTCGTCCGGGCCGAAGAACGCGGTGACGTTGCGCCGGGCGATCTCGGCGAACTCGGGCCGGATCTCGTACGAGTGCAGCTCGCCATCGGGGCCGACCGCGCGCAGCAGGCTGCAGGTCAGCGCGCCGGAGCCGGCGCCGGCTTCGAGCACCTTGGCGCCGGGGAAGACATC
>JBLNGJ010000300.1:0-4203 GCA_050264675.1 Micromonosporaceae bacterium | reverse complement strand
ATTAACGGTGACAGGATAGGAGGGTGCCCCTATTACGCCCGAGCGACTCAGAGCAGGCTCGTGTGCAGCCGCACCTGCGGCACCAGCAGGTCGTCGACGTCGAGTGCGCGGGTCACCCCGTCCGGCTCCCACCCGGCCGAGCCGAAGAAGGCGCGGGAGACGACATCGGCCGCGAATGTCCACACCACCACGGTGGCGAAGCCGTCCAGGCGCCACAGGTCGGCGCTCGCGGCGAGCAGGCGGCTGCCGTGCCCGCGCCGGCTCCACCGCGGCTCGACGAGAAGATCGGTGACCGCGGCCACGTCCTGACCCAGGGTCGCCAGGTCCTCGCCCGGGGCCAGCGCCGCGTCATCGGCATCGCCTGACGCTGCGAAACCGACCAGGTAGGCTGATTCTGCCCGTTCCACGTCCGCCTGTTCCACCGCGACCAGCACCCGATGGCGCGGCGAGGGTGGCTCCTCGATCGAGGTCCGCCAGCGCTGCACCACCCAGTCCTCGTCCAGTTCGTCCAGCACCTGCCGGGGGATCAGCCGGCGGTACGCATGCCGCCACGTGGCGAGCTGGATCCGGGCGATCTCGGGAGCCTCGTCGGCGCGGGCGGGGCGAACGTAACCATGCGCCATGATGGCTGAGCGTACGGTGTGGGTACCGGCGGGGGATGGAGGAGCACGCCGTGGCTGAGCCACGTTTGCTGACACCGTCGTGGTCGGTGCGGTTGCCGGGGCGGACGGTGCGTCAAGTGCTCACGGTGGCGGCGCTGGCGGTCGTCGTCGTGCTGTTCCTGCTCGCCCTCGCGGCCCGCCACGGCTTCTTCGACCTGCGGGTCTACTACGGCGCGCTGAACCACTGGGTGCACGACGGCGGCGAGCTCTACGACTATTACCTCCCCAAGAGCACGTACGGGTTCACCTATCCGCCGTTCGCCGCGCTGATGATGCTGCCGATGACGATCACCGGCTGGCCGATCGCGATGGTGATCAGCGTCACGATGGCCGTGCTCGGGACATCGGCGTTGCTCTATTGGCTGGTCGACCCGATCGCCCGCCGGCAGGGCTGGACCCGTTGGTACGCCTTTGCCATCGCGGCCTGCCTCGCCGCCGCGTTCGAGCCGCTGCGGGAGACGGTCAACTTCGGCCAGGTGAACCTGCTGCTCGTCTTTCTGGTCGCCGCCGACCTGATCCTGTTCGTCGGCCGGGGCAGCCGGCTCGGTGGGCTCGGCATCGGCCTGGCCACCGCGATCAAGCTGACCCCCGGCATCTTCATCGTCTACCTGCTGGTGACCAAACGCTGGCGGGCGGCGCTGGTCGCCTCGGCCACGGCCGCGGCCGCCACGATCCTCGCCGCCGCGGTGGCTCCGGACGCGTCGCGCATCTTCTGGACCGACGCGGTGTGGAACACCGATCGGGTCGGCGCGGTCGCCTTCATCTCCAACCAGTCCATCTACGGCGCCGTGGCCCGGCTGCATCCGGCCGACCCGAACGCCGTGCTCTGGCTGCTCGGCCTCGCCACCGTCGTGGGCATCTGGCTGGTCCGGGTACGCCGGGCCGCCGCGGCCGGCGACGAGCTGACCGGCTTCGCGCTCACCGGCGTGCTGGGCTGCCTGATGAGCCCGATCACCTGGGTGCACCACCTGGTCTGGGTCGGTCCGGCGCTGATCCTCGTGCTCGACAACGCACTCGCCACCCGGCTGCGGCGGCGCCGCATCGCGCTGCTGGTCTTCTTCGCGGGCGCGTACGCGCTGCTCTGCTCTCGATTGGTGTGGGAATTCAACGAGCGCTGGGACAACCCGGTGGGGTGGCTCCTCGCCAGCTCCTATGTCTGGGTCAGCATCGCGTTGCTGGTCGCCCTACCGATCCGGGGCCGGCGCGGTGGCGACACCGATGGTGTACCGCACCTCGGGGAGCTCGACCGGGAGTTGGCTGGGCTGCTCGATCGAGATCGTGCCGATCTCGCCGTCGGCGACGAATCCCCGCCGCTCGTAGAAGGTCCGCGCCCGGGCGTTACCCTCCAGCACCCATAGCCGCACGGGCGTCATGTCCCGCGCCGTGAGCCAGTCCACCCCGGCGCCGAGCAGCGTGCTGCCCACGCCCATCCCCCAGGCGTCCGGATGGACGTAGAGCGCGTACACCTCGCCGACGCTCGGGTCGAGACGCTCGTCGGACTGGCCGATGCGGTAGGCGCCCACGTTGACGAAGCCGATGACCTGGCCGGCGTCGAGGGCGACGAACATGCCCCGGGGGTTCGAGGTCGGGCGCAGCCAGGCCCGGACCCGCTCGGTCATCCGGGGCATCCGCGCGTCCAGGTCGGCGAGGTACTCGGCCGGCATGAGGTGGGCGTACCCGCTCTGCCAGCCGCGCGAACGGACCCGGGCGATCGCCTCGGCGTCGGCCGGTACCGCCGCGCGCAGCGTGACCATGCTCCGTGTCTACCGTCCCGGTCGGCCGGCCCGCCACCAGATTCGTCGAGTCGGGTCGCCCCGTTGCCTTCCGCAACGAGGAGTGTTCCTCCCCAGCTCGGCCTTGGAGTGGGTGTGCGCTTCCGCGACCGCGCGACCAAAGGTTCACGGGACAAACCTCGGTCCGGTGCCGGGCCGCAGTACTGCCCGTACCTCCGCTTTTCGGCGGCGCCGAGCGCACCCTCGTCAGGACCGAAATGATGATCCGGCATGGTTATTCTGACGGCGCATGGTTATGCCGGATCATCATCGAGCCGCGGCCGAGTCAGACTTTCCGCGTGACGCACCCGCAACGCCGCCAAGAGCTCGCCCCGGGCAACGGCAGGTGCACTGCGTAAGCGCGCGAACTCCTGACGATCCAGAACACGCACCCTAGCTGGCGTCGTCGCCGAGCCGGCGCGGCGGGCCGCCAGCTCCGTCGCCGCGATGTCAGAGCCAACGGTTAGTCTCGCGACCAATGGATGACTCTGTCTCGCTGGCCCAGGCCCGCCGGATCGCCCTGGCCGCCCAGGGTTTCGCCGATCCGCGCCCCACGGGCGCGCCGAACCTGCGCCACCTGCGGCGGGTGCTGGGCCGCACCGCACTGTTGCAGATGGACTCGGTCAACGTGCTGCAGCGGGCGCACTACCTGCCCTTGTTCAGCCGGCTCGGTTCGTACGCCGTCGGCCTGCTCGACCGCGCCGCCTACCGCCGGCCGCGGGAGCTCTTCGAGTACTGGGGGCACGAGGCGTCGCTGCTGCCGGTGGCGCTGCATCCGTTGCTGCGCTGGCGCATGGCCCGGGCCGAGGACGACGCCTGGGGTTGGATGCGCCGGGTCGCGCGGGAGCGCCCCGACCTGCTCGAGTGGATCCGGGTCGAGCTGCGCGAGAAGGGCCCGCTCACCGCGGCGCAGCTGGAGCAGGACGCGCGAGGGCCCAAGCTCAACTGGGGCTGGAACTGGTCGCTCACCAAGCAGGCGCTGGAGTTCCTCTTCTACCACGGCGAAGTGGCCGCGGCCGAGCGCGACAGTGCCTGGGCCCGCCGCTACGACCTGGCCGAGCGGGTGCTGCCGCCAGCGGTCATCGCCGCGCCGACGCCGGCCGAGCCGGACGCGCTGCGCGAGCTGGTGCGCATCTCGGCCGCGTCGTTGGGGGTGGCCGCCGAGGTGGAGCTGCGGGACTACTTCCGCCTGCCGGTGGCCGGCACCCGCCAGGCCATCGCCGAGCTCGTCGAGGCGGGCGAGCTGCGCCCGGTGACCGTCGAGGGTTGGCGCCAGCGGGCCTACCTGCATCGCGACGCCCGCGTGCCCCGCCGGATCCGGGCGGCCACGCTGGTCAGCCCGTTCGACCCGCTGATCTGGGAGCGCGGGCGCACCGAGCGTCTCTTCGGCTTCCGCTACCGCATCGAGATCTACGTCCCGGCCGAGCAGCGGGTGCACGGCTACTACGTGCTGCCGTTCCTGCTCGGTGACCGGCTCGTCGCCCGGGTCGACCTCAAGGCCGATCGCAAGGCGGCGGTGCTGCAGATCCCCGGCGCCTGGGCCGAGCCCGGCCACCCGGTCGGCGAGGTGGCGCTCGCCCTCGCCGAGGCGCTGGGCGAGCTGGCCGAATGGCTGGGCCTGGCGGAGGTCGCCGCACCGGTGCGCGGCGACCTCGCCGGTCCGCTCACCGCCGCCCTCGGCAGCCGGCCGCGGAGTACGGTGGTCGCGTGAGTCGTCGGCGCGAGCGAGGGGTTGGCCGATGAGCGAGGCAATCAGCGTGCCGCCGGTC
>JBLNGJ010000299.1:0-5225 GCA_050264675.1 Micromonosporaceae bacterium | reverse complement strand
CGGGCCCGGCGTCGTGCCTCGGTCAGGAGATGACGATGCCGCCCCTGGCCACTTCCAACCGCTTCAGCACATCGACGCCCCGCTGCAACATGAACGGGATGGGATCCACGGCCACGCCGTTGATGCGTACCTCGAAATGCAGATGGTTACCGAACGAGTACCCGGTGTCGCCAACCAGAGCGATCACCTGGCCGGCGTCGACGTGCTGGCCCTCCCGGACCAGAAGTTTCGACGAGTGCCCATAAACGGTGACGAGGCCGTTGCCGTGGTCGATCTGAATGTTGTAGCCGAAGCCGCCGTTGTAGCGGGCCAGGATCACCGTGCCGGCGTGCGCCGCCATGTATGGCGTGCCGTAGCCGATGGCCATGTCCAGGCCGGTATGCATCTCGCCCCAGCGCATCTCAAACAGCGTGGTCAATGTGTACTGATGCAGTGGCAACAGCCATACGTCCGGGGCGGCCTGCTCCACGCTGACGGGCGGCCCGCCGCGGTCATCGGCCCGACTGGCCCGGTCGAGAGCGGCCTGGCGGTCCTCAACGGAGAGGGCGAGCGTGGTGGCATCACCGGACGCATAAGGCGTGCCCAGCTTGGCATCCGGGATCGCGGCGCCAGCGCCGACGACCATACCGGCACCGACGACCGCCGTGGTGACCACGGCAACGTATCGGCTGCGAGCCGGCTGAGGGACGCGGCGACGCCCGCGATACTCCGCCGGAACCTGCCTAGGGGGCACGCATACCCTCCGAGCTGTTAGCCGTCCGCCGCGTTCTTCAATCGCCACGGGCAACTTTGCCCAGGGCAAGCCCCGCGGCGGGATGTCGCACACCGTAGCGAACTGGCCGGCTGCCCCACAAGCCCGCGCCGACGACCCCACTTTCTGTACGGTCGGAGGTAACGGTACGTTCAGTTGAGTCACTGTCTGGCCAGAGGAAGCGCCCATGAGCACACGGATCCGCGTCGTCGTCGCCAAGCCCGGCCTGGACGGCCACGATCGCGGCGCGAAGGTCGTCGCGCGGGCGCTGCGGGACGCTGGCATGGAGGTCATCTACACCGGCCTGCACCAGACGCCCGAGCAGATCGTGGAGACCGCGATCCAGGAGGACGCCGGCGCGGTGGGCCTGTCGGTGCTCTCCGGTGCGCATATGACGCTGTTCAAGCGGGTGGTCGAGCTGCTCGCCGAGCGGGGCGCGACCGACGTGGTGGTCTTCGGCGGCGGCATCATTCCCGAGGCCGACATGCCGGAGCTGGAGCGGTTGGGCGTGGCGAAGATCTTCACGCCGGGAGCGACGACTCAGTCCATCGTGGAGTGGGTCCGCGCTAACGTGGCCGCACCGGTCGCCTGAGCCGTCTTCCCCCCGGTCCCGGGGTGCCGATGTTCGAGACGCCGAAGTTCGGGGCGCCAGCGTTCGAGACGCCCTGTTCGGGCACAGTGAGGGACCGGACGCACCCCTCACACGCCCGGCCCCTCTTGCACGATGCCCCGCCGCCACCCCTCGACCGACGGGGCATCGGCCGCTTTACTGAGGTTCGTCCCGGGTTTCACCGGTCCGACACAGGTCTCAACGACGCCCGCGCCGGCGAGTTACGCGCTCGCCACGCCGCGCGTTGCACACCCCCGTACGGCGATTATGACCCGAGGTTCTGTCGACGGCGTGTCCAATCGGTCAGCTCCGGATCGGCGCGGGAGGTGGGCGTGGGGTGAGCGGACGGGCGGCGACAAACGCCGATTAGGCTGCGGGCGATAGGCCCGGCGCGGCGCCGGGGCCCGGAGCGAAGAGGTTGATGTGGACCTGTACGAGTACCAGGGTCGGGAGCTGTTCGCCCGGCACGGCCTGCCCGTGCTCGGTGGCGGTGTCGCGGCCACGCCGGAGGAGGCGCGCGAGATCGCCGAACGCCTCGGCGGCCGGGTCGTGGTCAAGGCCCAGGTGAAGACGGGCGGCCGGGGCAAGGCCGGCGGCGTCAAGCTGGCCGAGACGGCCGACGAGGCACAGGCCTGCGCCGGTGACATCCTCGGCATGGACATCAAGGGCCACGTCGTGCACCAGGTGATGGTCACCACGACCGCCGACATCACCGAGGAGTATTACTTCTCCTACCTGCTCGACCGGGCCAGCCGTACCTTTCTCTGCATCGCCAGCGTCGCCGGCGGCATGGAGATCGAGCAGGTGGCGCACGAAGCCCCGGAAAAGGTGGCAAAGGTGCCGGTCGACGCGAGCAAGGGCGTCGACGAGGCGACCGCACGGGCGATCGTCAGCCAGGCCCAGTTTCCGGCCGATGTGGCCGACCAGGTGGTACGCATCGCGGTGCAGCTGTGGCAGGCGTTCGTGGCCGAGGATGCCACGCTGGTGGAGGTGAACCCGCTGGCGAAGACCACCGACGGCACGGTGCTCTGCCTCGACGCGAAGGTCACCCTGGACGCCAACGCCGGGTTCCGCCACCCCGAGCACGCGTCCTGGGAGGACACCAGCGCGGTCGACCCGCTGGAGCAGGCGGCCAAGCAGCGGCACCTCAACTACGTCAAGCTCGACGGCGAGGTCGGCATCATCGGCAACGGCGCCGGGCTGGTGATGTCCACACTGGACGTTGTCGCGTACGCCGGTGAGTCTCTGCCCGGCCCACACGGCCAGGGCATCCGGCCGGCGAACTTCCTCGACATCGGCGGCGGTGCGTCGGCCGAGGTCATGGCGAACGGCCTGGAGATCGTGCTTTTCGATCCGGCCGTGCGCAGCGTTTTCGTCAACGTCTTCGGCGGCATTACCTCCTGCGACGCGGTGGCCAACGGCATCGTGCACGCGCTGGGCCTGCTCGCCGAGCGGGGCGAGACGGTGACCAAGCCGCTGGTGGTGCGCCTGGACGGCAACAATGCCGACGAGGGCCGGCGGATCCTCGACGGCGCCGCCAACCCGCTCGTGATGCGGGTGGACACAATGGACGGTGCCGCGCGCCGCGTGGCCGAGTTGGCGGCGGGAGTGGCCTGAGATGGCGATCTGGTTGACCAAGGACTCGCGGGTCATCGTGCAGGGGATGACCGGCTCGGAAGGTTCCCGGCATACCCGCCGGATGCTGCGGGCGCACACCACCATCGTCGGCGGGGTGACCCCCGGCAAGGGCGGTCAGCAGGTGGAGTTCGACGACGCCCGGGTGCCGGTCTTCAACGGTGTGGCCGAGGCGATGGCCGAGACCGGCGCCGACACGACGGTCGTCTTCGTACCGCCGCGCTTCGCCAAGGTCGCCGTCATCGAGGCGATCGACGCCGGCATCGGGCTCGCGGTCGTCATCACCGAGGGCATCCCGGTGCACGACACGGCCGAGTTCTGGGCCCACAACGTGGGCAGCGGCGCGCGGACCCGCATCATCGGGCCGAACTGTCCGGGCGTGGCCAGCCCGGGCCAGTCCAACGCCGGCATCATCCCGGCCGACATCGCCGGCCCGGGCCGCATCGGTCTGGTCTCCAAGTCGGGCACGCTGACCTACCAGATGATGTACGAGCTGCGCGACATCGGTTTCTCCACCTCGGTGGGCATCGGCGGTGACCCGATCATCGGCACGACCCACATTGATGCCCTGGCCGCGTTCGAGGCCGACCCGGAGACCGACGCGATCGTGATGATCGGTGAGATCGGCGGTGACGCCGAGGAGCGCGCGGCCGACTTCATCCGGGCCAACCTCAGCAAGCCGGTCATCGGTTACATCGCCGGGTTCACCGCGCCGCCCGGGCGCACCATGGGCCACGCCGGCGCCATCATCTCCGGCTCGGCGGGCACGGCGCAGGCCAAGCAGGCGGCGCTGGAGGCAGCCGGCGTGCAGGTCGGCAAGACACCGAGTGAGACGGCCCGGCTCATGCGGGACGTCATGGGCAAGGTCTAGCCCGGGTTCAGCCGCTTCGTGGTGTCGCCCCGGCGCGCGAGGCTTTGTTTGACAGAGTGAACGGCGATGGCGGCCATCCCGGGTGAGCGCGCCGCCGGCCGAGCGCGCCGGGGCAGCCTCCGGCTCCTGCTGGCTGCACCGATCGCTGCCGGCTGGGCGGCCGGTGTGTCGTTCCTGCCGGTGGGACTCCTCGTCGCCGTCGGAACCTGGAGCCGGCCGGAGCAGAGTCTGCGCCCCTCGCTCGCGGTCTGGCTGCTCGCCCACGGCGTACCGGTGGCCGTGGGCAACGCGCCCGGCGGCCAGGAGCGGATCAGCCTGGTGCCGTTGGCCCTCACCGCGCTGGCCGTCTGGCGGCTCGCGCGGGCCGGCGTGCACGCCTGCCGCGCGACCGGAGCCCAGCGCCGCCGCGGCGTGCGCCCGGCGCTACTCGCCGCGACGGCGGTCGCGCTCTGCTATGGCGGGCTCGGCGCGGTCGCGGCGGTGTTCGCGCGCAACCCGGCCGTCTCGCCCGCCCGGGCTGGCGTCGGCCTCGCCGGGTTCGCGCTCGTGGCCGCCGCCGGCGGTGCGTTGGCCAGCCGCCGCGGCGCCCGTCCACGCGCCATGGTCCTGCGCACCATGCTCCTTGACGCCGGCCGCACCGCGGCGACGGCCGCGTCGCTGGTGGTCGCGGCTGGCGCCGCGGCGGCGGGTGTGCTGCTCGCCGTGCACGGTGGCGCCGCCTCGGACCTGTTGGGCTCCTACCACGCCGGCGTGCTCGGGCAGGCCGGCATCACCGCGCTGTGCCTGGCGTACGCGCCGAACTTCGCCATCTGGTCGGCGAGCTACCTGCTCGGACCGGGTTTCACCATCGGCGCCGGCTCGGTGGTGAGTCCCAGCGTGGTGACGATCGGACCGCTGCCGGCGCTGCCCGTGCTCGCGGCGCTGCCCGGCGGGCCGACCCGCGGCGCCGCCACCGCCGTCATCGCCATCCCGTTTCTGGCCAGCGCCGGCGCCGGTTGGCTGTTGAGCCGCCGGCGGGCCGGTACCGGTTGGGGCCGGCTCGCCTCGGCGGCGGCGGCCGGACCGGTCGCCGGCCTGCTCCTCGGGCTGGCCGCCCGGGCCAGCGCGGGCTCGCTGGGCAATGGCCGCTTGGCCGAACTCGGCCCGGACCCCTGGCGGGTGGCACTCATCGCGAGCGCGGTCGTGAGCGTGGGCGCGCTGGTCGGCGCGTTTGTCGGCGGCGCGGTGCACCGGCCGGCCCGAGCGTGACGCTAAGACCGCGGCCGGCAAAACAGCGACGCCGGCAAATAGCGAGGCCGGGTCGTCATGAGTTCGCAGATGCTGGCGCGGGCGCCCCGGAGAGCGCCCGCGCCGGTTGT
>JBLNGJ010000298.1:0-3934 GCA_050264675.1 Micromonosporaceae bacterium | reverse complement strand
AAGCGGTCGCCGTGGCCGCTGCTCACCGACGTCGTCCAGGGGTTGAGCTGGGCCGCCTTCGCGGCAGTGGGCGTATTCGTGGCCGGCGGTCCGGGCCCGGCCACCGGATGGCTGCTCGCGTTCATCACGGTCTACATCGTGCTGACCAACGGAGTACACGGAAGTATTCGCGACATCCGCAACGATCTGCACCATAGGGTCCGATCGACCGCGATCCGGCTCGGCGCCCGGCCCGGTCCGGGACGAAGCCTCGGCATCCCGCCCTCGGTCGTCCGCTATGCCTTCGGCCTGCAGGCCGTCCTGACGGTGCTGGCGTTGGCGCCGGCGATCGGCTCTGGGCCCATCCTGGTCGTGGTCCTGCTCGTCGCGGCCGCGAGCTTCGCGCTGCTGCGGGTCACACTGCGCTGCGCCTGCGACGAGAAGCTGCTGTGGTCGGCCGGCACGCTGCATCTCATCGTCACCTGGTTGCTGCCGGTCGTCTTCCTGCTGCGGACTTCGCCGGGCTGGCTCGGCACGCTGCTGCTCGCGTTCTTCGCCGTCCCGTTCCTCGCCAGCGGGATGCTGCGGGAGGCGCTGAGGTGGGGCTGGTGGCGCCATCCCGACATGGTGGCCGCGAGCTCATGGTCGGCTCGCAAGCTTCGCCGACCGAGCTCATGGTCGGCTCGCAAGCTTCGCCGACCGAGCTCATGGCCGGCTCGCAAGCTTCGCCGGCTTAGCGGGGGTGACGATCCTGACTAGACTCTGGCCATGTCCGGTCGGGTGATCGTCATCGGCGCTGGTATGGCCGGCCTCAGCGCGGCCTGGGCCCTGTCCCGGCAAGGCATTGAGGTCATCGTGCTCGACCGCGAGAACCGTGTCGGGGGTCGCGTGCTCTCCGCCGACATCGACGGCGCGCCGGTCGAGCTCGGCGCCGGCTTCCTCGCCAGCTTCTACCCGAAGACCCTGCGGATCGCCCGCGACGTGGGACTGGTGGGGGGTGCGGCACCGGCACCGACCCGGGTGGCGGTGCTGCGCGACGGTCGGCTGCGTGGCGTGTCGGGGGTGCAGCTGCTGTCGACCCCGCTGATCCCCTTCGTCAGCAAGCTGCGGCTGCTCAAGACAGTGTGGACGGTCATCCGCCGCTGGGGTTCACTCGATCAGGGAGCCATGTGGCGGGCGCACCGCCTGGACACTCGCTCGGTCACCGCGTACGCCCAGGCCGTGCTCGACCAGAAGATCCTCGACTACGTTCTCGAGCCGGGTCTGCGGGCCTACCTCTACTGGGAGCCGGAGCAGACCACCCAGGCGATGCTGTTCATCATGCTCAAGCAGGCGATCGGCCTGCGGCGGGTGCCGGTGCCCGGTGGCCGCATCGCCGCGTTGCCGGCGGCTCTCGCCCAGAAAGTCTCGGTCCAGCTCTCGACCGAGGTGCGCGAGGTCCGGTCGCAGGCCGGCGGCGGGTACGCCGTTGAGGTCGACATGAACGGCACGGCCCACACCCTGACCGCGGACGGGGTGGTGTGCGCGACGACCGCGACCCAGGTTGCGCGGCTGTTCCCCGAGCTCACCGACGCGCAGCGCGACTTCTTCGCGGCCATCCGTTACTCGGCCACGATCGGGGTCGCGATCCCGGCGCGCAGCCCGGTGCTGCGGCCGTTCACCGATGTGCTGATGCCCCGCCGGGAGACGCCGGACCTGGCCGCCGCCACCCGCCGGCTCACCGATGGCCCGCCCGGCAGCGTCCGCGATGTGCTCCTGCTGTTCGCCTCGAGCGAGGGGGCGCGCCGGCTGGCATCGGCCGACCAGGCCGCCGTGACCGAGCGCCTGTTGGCCGACTTCCGGGCCGCCGTGCCGGCCTTCGACACCGAGCTCGAGCCGGGACGGTCGTCGGTGCAGCGCTGGCCCGAGGCGCTGCCGATCTTCGACGTCGGCCACCTGCGCGCCCTGCGGAAGTTCCACGAAGGTCAGTACGAGGTCGGTGCGGTCGTGTTCGCGGGCGACTACCTCGGCGGTCCCTTCATCGAAGGCGCAGTCACCAGCGGCCTCGCCGCCGCCGACCGGCTTCGCGCCCGGATGAAAAAGGCTGCCGGCAAGCGATGACGCTGCTCCGCGACCGCGACGGCGGTTCGCCGCTGCGGCAGTACGTCGAAGACCGACTCGCCCTGGTGAGGGTGAAGACCTTCCTCGGCGTCGCCATCGAGGTCGTGGTCGGCGCCCACCTGGCCGGCCCGATCACCGGGCACCAGGTGATCCGGGTCGCTGGCGCGGCGTTCGTGGCCGGCGCGGTGACCGCCTGTGTCAACACCGTCAACGACATCCTCGACGTCGCCTCGGACGCGGTGAACAAGCCCCATCGCCCGCTGCCGTCGGGCCGGGTGGGCACCGCGTCCGCGTCCCGCTTCGCGCTCGTCGTGGCGGTGTTGGGCCTGGGCGTCGCCGCCGCGCTCGGCTTGGCGGAGTTCGCGGTCGCGGTGGCGCTGCTGGCGTCCGGGCTGCTCTACTGCGTCCGGGTGCGCAGCACGGTGATCGCCGGCAACGTCCTCGTCGCCGTGCTGGCCGGCAGCCCGATCGTCTACGGCGCCTACGTTTCGGCCCACCGGGTCACGGCCCGGGTGCTCATCGCGACCGTGATCCTGGTGACGTTCATGGCCGCCTTCGAGGTGCTCAAGACGTTCCGGGACGGCGCGGCCGACCGCGCCGCCGGGTACGCGACCCTGGCCACGCGCTACGACCGGCGCTACTCGCTCGGCCTGTTCGCTGCCCTCGTGCTCATCACCAGCGCGGTGTGCCTGCTGCCGGTGACGGTGCGCGCCGGGCCGGCCTACTTCATCGTCATCGGGGCCGGCGTGATCGTGCCCACGCTGACCACCACGGCGTTGCTGCTCTACCGGGACGGGCACGCGACGGCCGTGCTGCTCGTGCTGCGGGGGATGGGCTACTCCTGGTGGCCCGGACTGCTCGCGCTGGGCTGGCTCATGTAAAGCCCACCCGTTCCCGGTCAGGCCGGGCAGGTCTTCCCGTTCGGCGGCACCACGAGATCGATGAGATACCGGTTGACCGCATCGTTGATGCACGACGGTCCGGGGTAGGCGGTGTGCCCTTCGCCGCCCCACGTGAGCACCACGCCCGTGCCGAGCATGTTCGCGAGCTTCGCCGTCGACTCGTACGGTGTGGCCGGGTCGCCGGCGGTGCCGACGACCACGATCGGCGGGGCGCCGGTGGCCGGGCCGACCGGGAACGGGTCGTGCTTGCCGGTCCACACCGCGCAGGCGGCCATGCTGACCGCGAACGCCGCGCCGAAGAGCGGGTACTTGGGGCGCCACTGCGCCTGCAGCTCGCGGATGCGCTCGACGCTGGGCCACTGGTCGGAGTCGGTGCACTTGACGGCGTTGTAGACATCGAAGATGTTCGTGTAGTGCCCATCCTGGTCACGCTCGCCGTACGCGTCGGCCAGGGCGAGGATGAGGTCAGCATCGTCCTGGGCCAGGTTCGCCAACCCGCGGGCGAGCAGGCTCCATGCGTCCTCCGAGTAGAGCGCCGCGATCACGCCGGTGAAGACCCAGCCGGCGGTGGCGAGCCGCCCGTCCGAGCCGCGCACCGGGGCGGTGCGCGCGTGTGCCAGTGCATCCAGAACGGCGGCCTGGGCGTCCGGCGCGATGGGGCAGCGCGCCGGGTTCGAACCGCACCACTCGGCGAAGTTGGCGAAGGCGAGCTCGAAGCCCTTGGCCTGGGTCTCGGTCGCCCCGATCGGGTTCTGCCCGGGGTCTTCCGCACCGTCGAGCACCAGGGCGCGGATCCGGGTCGGGAACAGCTCGGCGTAGACGGCACCGAGCAGCGTGCCGTAGGAGTACCCGAGGTAGGTCAGCTTCGGCTCGCCGAGCGCGGCCCGGATGGCGTCCATGTCCCGGGCCGCCTGCTCGGTGCCGAACAGGCGCAGATCGTCGCCGTACTTGGC
>JBLNGJ010000297.1:0-12402 GCA_050264675.1 Micromonosporaceae bacterium | reverse complement strand
GGGCACCGCCCAGCTGATCCGCCTGCCAACCGGACGCTACCAGCTCATCCTGCGCGATCTGTCTACATCGGATGGACCTGATCTTCGGGTATGGCTCACCGACCAGGAGGTCCGACCGGGGGCTGAGGGCTGGCGGGTCTTCGACGACGGTCGGTACGTGGAACTGGGCCGACTCAAGGGTAATCACGGCACCCAGGTGTACGACGTGCCGGCCGACCTCGACATCTCGCAGTACCGCAGCGTCAGCATCTGGTGCCAGCGCTTCTCGGTCTCGTTCGGCGCCGCGGCGCTAACCTGACCGTCGCGGGCAGGGGCTGCTCGGCCCGCGAGGCTTGCGCTAGTTTCACGAGGTGATCGACTGGCTGCTCGACTCCGATCCCGCCATCCGCTGGCAGGTCCTGCGTGACCTCACGGGCGCCCCGACCGGCGAGGTGCTCGCCGAACGCGCTCGGGTCGCGACCGAGGGTTGGGGTGCGCGCCTGCTGGCGCGGCAGGGCCCGGACGGCCAGTGGGATGGCGGCACGTACTTCCCCTCACCGTTCGACCGGTCCGAGGAGGGCCAGCCGTGGACGGCGACCACGCATACCCTGGCGTTGCTGCGCGCCTGCGGGCTTGACCCCGACAGTGAACCCGCGCGACGAGCGGTGGCCCTGGTGCGGGAGAACAGTCGCTGGGAGGAGGGCAACCAGCGCTACTTCGACGGCGAGGTCGAGCCGTGCATCAACGGCACGGCCGTCGCGATCGGTGCCTACTTCGGCGAGAACGTCGAGGGCATCGTCGCGCGGCTGGTCGACGAACAGCTCGAGGACGGCGGCTGGAACTGCGAGGCGGAGCGTGGCTCGACCCGCTCGTCCTTCGACACGACGGTCAACGTGTTGGAGGGCCTGCTCGAGCACGAGCGGGCCACCGGTGGGTCACCAGCCACGATCGCCGCCCGCCGGCGCGGCGAGCAGTACCTGCTCGACCGCAGGCTCTTCCGGCGCCAGAGCACCGGTGCGGTGATCGACCCGTCCTGGTTGGAGTTCTCCTTCCCGAGCCGCTGGCACTACGACGTGCTCCGCGGCCTGGACCATCTGCGTTCGGCCGGCGACCCGCCCGACGAACGCATCGCCGAGGCGATCGAGCTGCTTCGGTCCAAGCGGCAACCCGAGGGCTGGTGGTTGCTGGAGAACACCCACGCCGGCCGGATCCACTTTGCGATGGAGGACGGCGACGGCCGGCCGAGCCGGTGGAACACGCTCAGGGCCCTCCGGGTGCTCGCATGGTACGAGCAGTAGGTGCGTCGGCAACTGGACAACCCGTGCCGGGTCGTGCTCGCGGTCTCCTGGCAGCTGCTCGGGCGTTCATTGGCCGCGCCGGGGCCGGTGCCGGCCACCCACCCGCCGACCACGTCGAGCCCAACCGCGCCCGAGCCCACCCCGGCCGAGTCCCCGCCCGGCCCGCTGGACAACGCCACGCTCAGGGTGGCGCCATGGCCGAGGTACGGCAACATGGGCAACTGCGGCACCGGTCCATTCCGGCTGGTGGACGCGCAGTCCCCGATCGAGGGGCAGCAGCTGACCGTGTTCGTGTGGTCATCGATCGAGCTGACCCTCAACGGCGCGCCCGGATACGCCGCGGTGGTGTCGTGCTTCGGCCCCGGTGAAGGACAGGTCGAACAGGTGCTCGCGTACCGGCGGACCGCGAGCGGACCGGCGCTGATCGGTCGGGTGGTCGCCTCCGACGGCGTGGACATCACCGGCTTCGAGAAACTGACCTCGCCGGCGCCGAACCAGGTCTCGGTGGACGTGGTCGAGCACACCGTGCCGGGCAGTGCTCCTCCCGCGTACTCCATCCTCCACCAACAGCGCACCTACCGCCTCAGTGACGGCGCCTTCCATCAGGTGGCAGGCGACACCACCTTCCACGCCGCTCCCACCGGATTGACGCTGCGGGCGGGCACCCTCGCCTACGGCCCGCCGGTGCAGGGCTGCCGATCGGGGACCATGACGCTTACCCTCCACAATGGAGGTACTCAGACCGCGCTGGACCTGGCCGCCGTCGTCATCAACCCACCGGCGTTCGGTGAGTGCGCGGTTCCGACCGGCCAGGACTATGACAGCGTGCTGGTTCCGATCGGCACGCTCGGGCCGGGCGAGTCCCGCACGGTCACCGTGCCCGCCGTGGCCGCGGACCCGACCGCCGAAGGCGCCATCGCCAGCGGCACCACCGAGGATCTGGCCTTCCGCTACATCTTCCTGCGCACCGGCCATAAGCAGTACCCGGGCAGCACGCACTACCTCGTCACCTACCAGTGACACCGCGCCTACGAGCTGGTCGGGGCTGGGTCGACGGTCAGCCGGTGCGCATAGAGCGCGTCGTAGAACGGTTGGTGGTGCTCGATGAGGGCCCGCACGTGCGGGTCGTCCACCGGCACCGGGCGGGGGGCATCGGCGACGATGCCGTGGCTGCGCTCGACCGCCTCGTGCCAGCGGGCGGTGCGCGTCCACGAGGTATGGGTCGGTCCAGGTTGCCACTGCATCGCCTCGGGCTTGAACGGCAGGCCGACATGGTCGCCGTAGGCCCGCACGATCGCCTCGGGTGCGACCACGAGGTCATCGCCATCGATCACGAGCGGCACCTCGCCGGTGGCCGCCCAGACCGCGGTGAACATGGTGTGCAGGTACTCGAAGCCGATCTCGGCCAGTGTCGCCTGTGGATTCACCGCGTGGTGTGAGGCCACCGCCGCGGCTGGGTTGCGAATCATGAAGGTGTTAATCACCTGTCGATAGAGCCGGTCGTCGGCGAGCAACTCCGGGTACTGGTAGTCGGAGGTGTCCTTGAAGAAGAGCCGGCGCGGCTCGCCGTTGACCGCCAGCAGGGCGGAGAGCAGGTCGGGCATGGACGCCGCCCGCTGCCCGCCGACCGTGAAACCGTCCTCTTCGATGAGGTAGGAGAAGGGCTCGTGGACGACCTCGAGGTCGCCACGTTCGATCATGATCCGGGCGAACGCCGTCGACCGGGATCGGGGTACCGCCCAGAGGGCGATCGGCGCCCCAGCCCCGGCGAGCGCGGCGGCGCGGGACGGTCCGGCCGGGTTCATCAGGACCTGCTCACTGTGACCACGCCGTGGGTTCCCGGTCCCACCTGTGGCGGCGCAGCTCGGCCACGAACGCCTCGTCGAGTGGCGGCGCGTCACTGACCGCGGTGTTGGCCCGAACGTGGGTCACACTGCGCATGCCCGGAATCACCGTGCTCACGATGGGCTCGCTCAGGATGAACCGCAGGGCCACCTCGGGCATCGTCATCCCGTCGGGAATCACCGCGGCCAAGCGCTGCGCGTGCTCGACGCTCGCATGCAGGTTCTCGGGTACGAAGTAGCTGGCCCGCCAGTCGTTCTCCGGCCACGTCGAGTCATGGGTGAGCGTTCCGGTCAACGACCCCTCGTCGAAGGGAACCCGGGCGATCACCGCGATGTCCAGTTCGCGGCAGGCCGGGAACAGCTCGTCTTCGGGTGCCTGGTCGAAGATGTTGTAGATGACCTGCACCGCGTCGATGAGCCCGGTGCGTAGGGTTTCCAGCACGTTCCACGGCTCCCAGCGGTTGACGCTGATGCCCACACCGCCGATCAGCCCACGCTCCTTCATCTCGATGATGGGCTCCTGCCAGGCCGGATCGGTGGCCCAGGAGTCCTCCCAGACGTGGAACTGGAACAAGTCGACGCTGTCGGTGCCGAGGTTGGCCAGGCTCTTGTTGAGGTACTCCCACAGATGATCCGGCGGAAAGACATCGGCGAGCTTGGACTCGCGGGTCGAGGGCCAGGCGCGGTCCTTCGGCGGCGGCTTGGTGGCGACGTAGAGGCGGCGGTCGGGATGCCGGCGCAGCAGCTGGCCAAGCATCTCCTCGCTGTGACCGCGCCCGTAGATCCAGGCGGTGTCGTAGAACGTGCACCCGCGCGCGACCGCCTCGTCCAGCGCTGCGTGACCGGCCTCATCGTCGGCTCCGGTCCACCCGCCGTCACCGCCGGCGATACCCCACATGCCGTAACCCACGTCGCTGACCGGCCACCCGAGTCGACCGAATCGACGTTCGCGCATGTCGCACCTGCCTCATCTGTTGCGGTGTCGTCGGATCGGCACCGACTAGTTCCAGCGGTTGCCGCCGGAGCCGAACCGGGTCTGTTGGACCAGTTCGCTCGCGGCTTCGACACCGGTCACGGTAATGACGCCTCGGTGCACGGCCAGACTCACCCGCCCGGTGACGTCGGCGACCAACTGGTCGATCGCCGAGCGCGCGCTGGCCGCGCTGCGGTCGATCCAGCGCGCCGAGTACATCGCCGCGCCGCAGACCCGGGCGAGCTGGTCGTAGAGCGCTCGGCGCTCGGCGTCCAAGCTCACCTCGAGCATCTTGGTCCAGGCCCGGTCGAGCACCTCGAGCCCCGGCGCTTCATAGACACCGCGGCAGACCGTGCCGATGATGCGCCGCTCCACGACGTCGCGTAGCCAGATACCCTGCCGCGCACCGAGGTCGTTGCTCACGGTCATCCAGTCCAGCGGGCGCGGGCCGCTGCCATTGACGTCGATCACACGTCCGGCCGCGAACGTGACGGTGACCAACTCCGGTCCGGCCGCCGCATCGGCCGGCCATCGACTCCACCGGGGCTGCAACCGGGTCGCCGGTACCGTGAGATCCTCAAGTTCGGCTGACTCATGCGAGATGCCGGCGACGTTTGCATCTGTCGATCTGTCTACGCCACTCCCGACGTCCAGGTAGAGATCGTGATCGACCACTGCCTTAGCCATTGCGGCGCGATCGGGGAATCGCGCCAAGGCTTTCGGATCGGCCCAGGGCGCATAGACCTCGAGTTCGGGGGCGTGCGTGACGGTGTAGCGCGCGAAGCGTCGCTCGTCGTTGCCACCGCCCACGCAGCCATGCGCCAAGGTGCCGTAGCCCTCGGCGTGCAACTGCGGCGCCAACTCGCTGACGAGAACGTAACGGGCGGCACCAGTGGTGTTCCAGTAACCGCCGTCGTGGCGGGCGTAGTATCGGAGTAGGTCGGCCGCCACCTCGGCCATCCGGTCCCGGAGATCGACGACCGTCACGCCGGCGCCGCTTCGCTGCAACGACACAACGAGCCTATCGATATCGGCCTGGGTCGATTGCCCGATATGCGCGACAAACTGGTGCGAAGGAATGGATTGCTCGGCCAGCCATACCGCGACCGCTAGGCTCGACAACCCGCCGGACTGAAGCAAGCCGACGGGTGGTTTCAGCTGCATCGACTCCATGCGATCTCCCTGGCTGCACCGATCAACAACCGCGCTCCGGCGGCCAGCCAGAGAGACTTTGGCACACGACAACCATCTATGTAAATATCCCGAGCAACCATTGCGACTCGCATTGATGCGCATGACTCGGGGGACTATAGTGGCTGCTTCCGGCCACCTTGAGTAATCGCATGATCACTCGCCGACCTGGACGAAGGCCCTCGGAGGCTCGACATGACGGCCCGCAAGCCGATCCTGACCATCCTGCAACGTGATTCGGAGGAGCGAGACACGTCGGACCTGGGCTCGGCCCTGCAGGCGGCATTGGGCCCCGTTCACGCGTTTCCGCACGAGAAGACGGTGCTGGACCTGTTCCACGACCGGGTCGTTGAGGGGGCGGACCGGCCAGCGTTGCGCTACCGCGACGTGACAGTCACCTACGCCGAGCTCAACCAGGTGGCCGACACCACCGCGGCTCGACTCATCGACCACGGTGTGTCACCGGGCGAGCTGGTCCCGGTCCTGATCACTGAGGGACCCCGGTTTCCGGCCGCGATGATCGCGGTGATGAAGACCGGCGCGGCCTTCGTGCCGTTGGACCACGCCTGGCCGCTGGAACGCCTGCGGGTCATCGCGGCCGAGCTGAGACCAACCGCGATCCTGACCACCACCGCCGGCGCTTCGGCCGTGTCCGAGCTGGGACTGGCCGAGCGCGCCGTGCGGATGGAGCGCATCTCGGCCCCGGCGACACTGATCGCGCCAGCCACGCCGATCGCCCCAGCCACGCCGATCGCCCCAACCACCGGTGATCGCGCCGACACCTGCCGGCCCCAACCGCGGGACCTCATCTACGGCTTCTACACCTCAGGCTCGACCGGCACTCCGAAGTGCGCCCTCAACCGGCACCGGGGGCTGGTCAACCGCCTGACCGCGATGTCACGCCGCTTCGGCGACGGCGTCGATCACGTCGCGCTGCAGAACAGTCGCTCGACGTTCGACTCGTCGATGTGGCAGGTCTTCTGGCCGCTGATCTCGGGCGGTCAGGTCGTGCTGCCACACCGCGACGGGATCCTCGATCTCGAGCAGACCGTGCTCACGATCGGCCGGTACGGGGTGACCATCACCGACTTCGTGCCGTCGGTGCTCGCCGCGTTCGTGGCCCTGCTCGAGCTTCGGCCCGACCTGCTCCAGGCGGCGTCGTGCCTGCGGCGGATGCTCATCGGCGGCGAACCAGCCAACCCGACCGTGGTGCACCGCCTGCGCCGGCTGCTGCCCGACCTGCAGGTGACCAACACGTACGGGCCGACCGAGTGCTCCATCGGCTCGGTGTTCTACGACGTCGGCGAGGCCGACGCCGGCCGCATCCCGCTGGGTCGTGCCATCGACAACACCGTGGCCATCGTGCTCGACGACGAGCGGCGACCGGTGCCCGTGGGTACGGTCGGCGAGATCTACCTGGGCGGCGAGTGCGTCGGCGCCGGCTACCTCGACGACGACGAGCGCACGGCGAGCGCCTTCGTGCCCAACCCGGTGCCGCAGATTCCGGGCGACCTGCTCTACCGCACCGGGGATCTGGCCAAGGTCGATGACGCCGGCCAGCTGCACTATCTCGGCCGGCGCGATGATCAGGTGAAGGTGGGCGGCGTCCGGATCGAGCTGGGCGACGTGGCCGCAGCGCTGGCGGCCCACCCGCTGGTCGGTGACGCGCTGGCGCTCGTGCTCGACCTGCACGGTGACTCGGCGCTGGTCTGCTGCGTCACCCCACGGGACCGCGACAACCCGCCCCGCGTGGCGGATCTGCGCCGGCATGCCCGGACCAGCCTGCCGGCCGAGCTGGTGCCGAGCCGGATCATCGTGCACGATGCCCTGCCGGTCAACCGCAACGGCAAAGCCGATCGCAAGGTGCTCGCGGCCATGCTGGCCGAGGAGATCTCCGGCCCGGCCGAGGAGCCACCGGCGGGACCGATGGAGGAGCTCATCGCGGCCGCCTGGGCCGAAGTGCTGGGCCTGAGTCGGGTCTCGGTCGCGACGACCTTTCAGGAGTACGGCGGAACGTCGCTGACCGCGTACCGGCTGGCGGTGGCGATCAGCTCCCGGCTGGGCCAACCGGTAAGTCCGCGGGACCTGTTGACCAGCCCAACCGTGCGCGAGCAAGCCACCCGGCTCACCGCCGGGGCACCCGACGAACAGGCCGAGCTCGAGACGATGGTGAACGATCTCGCCTGGCTGCCGCCGAGGGTGGTGCTGCTCACCGGCGGCACCGGGTTCATCGGCGCCCACCTGTTGGCCGACCTGCTGCGGTTCTCGGCCGCCAAACTGTTCTGCCTGGTGCGCGCGCGTGACGCCCGGCACGGGGCCGAGCGGCTGACCGCGACCCTGCAGCACTACCACCTGACCGCGGGTTCGGCGCTGTTCTCGATGGCCCTCAACACCGGTCGCGTCAAGGTCATCGTCGGAGATCTCAGCCAGGAGCGCCTCGGGCTCAGCGACACCCAGTTCGCCGCGCTGGCCGCGACGACCACCGACGTGATACACGCCGGCGCGGTCATCAATTTCCTGGGCAGCTACGCCGACCACCGCAGCGCCAACGTCGTGGCGGTCCAGGAGCTCATCAAGTTCGCCGGGCTGACCCACGCCTGCCGGCTACATGTGCTCTCGACACTGAGCATTTTCCCGCTCTCCGGGTGGGGGACCATGCCGATGATCAACGAGGATCAGACCCCGGCCCCCGACCGCGTCTCCGTCGATGGTTACAGCCGATCGAAGTACGTCGCGGAGCGGTTGCTGCAGAACGCCCGCAACGACGGGGTCAGCTCGGTGGTGTACCGACTCGGCGAGGTGTGGCCGCACCGCGAGCTGGGCGTGCCCAACCCGCGGTCCATCGCCCACCTGCTGCTCTACGCCTGCGCCCGCACCGCCGGCATCTTCGACACCGACGCCGCCGTCGACCTCACCCCGGTCGACGCGGTGAGCGGGTTCGTGGTGCGGTGCACCACCGGCGAGGCGGCGCTGCCGGACGGCACGGTGCATGTGCTGTGGCCGCGCACGCTGCGCCTGGCCGACGCCTTCGCCGAGCTGGCCCGACGAGGCCGGGTCGACCGGGTCAGCTACGCGGAGTTCCGGCGCCGGCTCGACGTGCTGGCCGAGCCGCCCGAGTCGGATGAGCAGCTGATGCGACTGCGCCTCGTGCTGCCGCCGGCCACGGCGCCGGGCGCCCCGCCCGAGTTCCGCGACCTGTTCACACCGAGCGGCATGTACTTCAACGCCGACCGCTTCAGGCAGCACGCCGCCGAGGTCTCCGCGGCGACCGATCCGGTGGCTGCGCTCGATCGCTACCTCGATGACCTGGCTACGCTGTCCCGCGCGGCCAAACCCCGGCCGCCGGCGACGACCACACCGCCGGCGCAGCGGATTCCGGCCGAGAGCCGATCCTCGGCCGGGTGAGCCGTAAGAATGGGGAAAGGCCCCGCGGCGTGTCATAACTCAGCCGGACGAACACCGTCACCAACACCACTGACGAAGCAGGAGATCGACCATGACCGCTGCCGAGGAGCAGGACCGGCCACGGCCGCGTCAACCGACCGGAGCGGGCGCGATCGTCTCCACGCCGCTGCCGGCCACGCCGGCGATGATGACGCTGCGGCCCGCCTGACCGTCCTGCAGAGCCTCGCCGCCGCGGCCGACCTGGCCCGCGCGGTGACCGCCGCTGGCGTCCAGGTCCACGGCGCGGCCGGTATGCTGGCCGCGAATGATGCGCAGTTGTTCTACCGCCGGGCCGCGGTCGAAGCACTGTGGCTCGGCTCGCCCACCCAACTGCGCGCCGAAGCCATACCCCTGCTGGCTTTGCGCGTCACGACACACACACGAGGTCAACGTTGACTGAAGGCGAGTCGGTTCGAACACAGCGCGGCGGACTATGGCGTGACTCCGACTTTCTTCGGTTCTGGTCGGCCGAGACGCTCTCGCTGCTCGGGGCGCAGATTTCGCTGGTTGCCATCCCGCTGCTGGCGGTCACCAAACTCTCCGCCACCCCGGTGCAGATGGGTGTTCTCAACGCCGCCCAGTTCCTGCCGTTCCTGTTGTTGACGCTGATCGCCGGGGTGTGGGTCGACCAACGGCGCCGGCGACCGTTGCTGATCGGCGCCAACTTCGGCCGGGCCCTGCTCTACGGGCTCATCCCGCTGTTTGCGGCCATGCAGCTGCTCAACATTGGGGTGCTCAGCACGCTGGTCTTCCTCGCCGGCATGCTCACCGTGGTGTTCGACCTGGCCTACCAGTCGTACCTGCCCTCGCTGGTCGGCAACGAGCACCTCATCGAGGGCAACAGCAAGGTGGAGGGCAGCCGGTCGTTTGCCCAGCTGAGCGGCCCCGGCGCGGCCGGCGTGATGGTGGGGGCGATCGGTGCGGCGACGGCCGTCCTCATCAACGCGGTGACCTACCTCGTGTCCGCGGTGACCATGCTCTTCATCCGGCGGCCGGAGCCGGTGCCGCAGCCCGACAGCGGCCCACGGGCCTCCCTGTGGGTCCAGATCGGCCGGGGCCTACGGCTCACCGTCTCCAACAAATACCTGCGCCCGCTCGGCATCGAGGCCGCCTGCTACAACCTGTTCAACCAGATGCTGTGGGCCGTGCTGATCCTCTACCTGTCGCGGGCCCTGCACTTCAGCCCGCTCACGATCGGCCTGATCCTGACCATGGAAGGCGTCGGCGCCCTGCTCGGCAGCCTGGTCGCGGCCCGGCTGAGCCGGCAGTACGGTCTCGGCCGAACGGTGGTCTGGTCCATTGTGGTGGCCAACCTCGCCCCGCTGCTGATTCCGGCCGCGGTCAACGGATCCGCCTTCTCGGCCGCGCTCATCGGGGTGGCCCTGATGATCAACGGTGCCGGCATCGTCATCTACGGCATCCAGGCCATCAGCGTCCGTCAGGCGGCGGTCACCTCGGACGTGCTCGGCCGCACCAACGCCGGTTACCGGTTCGCGGTCACCGGCACGGCGGCGATCGGCGCCCTGCTCGGCGGTGTGGTCGGCGGGCTCGTCGGGCTGCGACCCACCATGGTCATCGGCGCGCTCGGCACGCTCGGTGCGATGTGGGTCGTGTTCCTCTCGCCCATCCCTGGGCTGCGCGTGCTCAGCGACGTTGGGCCGACCAGCGGCCTTGTCGCGGCCGTGCCCGACCAGACTCCGGCGGGCTGACCAACGGTCAGCTGATCCGATCAGCGGCGCCGGGCCAGGCCGGCGGCGGCCCCGAGCATGGCGGCACCGGCGGCCACGACCAGGCCGTGATGCTGCGAGGCCCACAGCTGCCAGCTGCGCCGGCTCGAACGCTCGTCGAAAGCGCCGTGGGCGCCCCAGTCCCGGCCGGGCGCCCGGTCGACCGGATGCCACAGGTTGGCCGGCTGGTGCGGGTCGCGGTCCTGGTCGACCTGTTGAGAGTCGAACCCGGTGCGGGCGAGGTAACGGTCGAGCGCACCCGGCGCGATCGCGTTGGCGATGAGCGTGGCCACAGTGGACCCACCCACCCAGTACTCGCGGCGACGGGGATGATCGGCCGCGTACACGATGGCCCGGGCCGCCACCTCGGGCTGGTAGATCGGCGCCACCGGCTGGGCTTTGCGCGGCACGCGGGAGAGCACCCACCGAAACTGCGGCGTGTTGACCGCCGGCAGCTGCACCATCGTGGTGCGCACCTGGCTGCCGGAGTGCAGCAGCTCGCACCGCAGCGACTCATGGAAGCCCTGGATGGCGTGCTTGGCGCCGCAGTACGCCGACTGCAACGGGATGCCGCGGTAGGCCAGGGCCGAGCCGACCTGCACGATGGTGCCCCGATTCCGGGGCAGCATGCGCCGAAGCGCCGCCGCGGTGCCGAAGACGTAGCCGTGGTAGGTCACGTCGGTGACCCGACGGAACTCCTCCGCCCCGATCGCCGTGAACGGCGCGAACACCGACGTCGAGGCGACGTTGACCCACACGTCGATCGGACCGAACTCACGCTCGACCACCTCGGCGGCGGCCTCCACCGCCTCGTGATCGGCGACGTCGGTGGGCACGGCGATCGCTTCGCCGCCGCCGCTACGGATGTCATCGACCGCACCGGCCAGGCCGGCCTCTCCGCGGGCCACCACGGCGACCCGGTCATCGCGGGCGCCGAACCGGCGGGCGACGGCCCGTCCCACACCGGCACTGGCGCCAGTCACCACGACGGTGCGGGTCCGCCGCGGGCCCGCCATACGCGCACCAGCCATACCCACCAGATGCCCCGGCCGGGGCCGGCCTACACCCCCGGATCACCCCGTCGTGGACGCGGGCTGCGGGGGTCGCGGGTCCCCGGGACAGTTTCCCGAAAAGAGCCGCCTCGACTCGGTCGGTTGGGGCTCGTTCAAGGATTCTGCCCACCGAGACCGACAAGGCCACACCCGGCTGGTTCAAGGATTCGGCCATGACGCTCACCTCGACCACGGGCCGATTGGGTCGGCGCCTGGACGGGTAACCCCCGACCGAGGTGATATCGATGCCAAAAGGTAAGTCGCCGGGACCATCCGTGAAGAAACCGAAGACCTACGAGGCGCTGCGCGACAAGGGAATGTCCAAGGAGCGGGCGGCCAAGATCTCCAATGCCCAGGCGGCCGACGACCGCACGAAGAAGTCCTCCTGACCGCGCCGGGCGGCACGGCGTGGGCAGGAACAGAGGTGGCGGAGGTGTCGCTCGGTGCGGCTGCACCGGTCTGATCCGCAGGCGCCCGGGTGCGGCCGGCGTCGCCGAGGTGCGGGCTTCTCCTATGTGGACGCGCAGGGTCGGCCGCTGCGCGACCCGGCGGAGCTGAACCGGATCAAGGAGCTGGTGATCCCGCCGCCTGGCGCGACGTGTGGATCTCGCCGGATCCGCGCGGCCACATCCAGGCCACCGGCACCGACGCCGCCGGGCGACGGCAGTATCTCTACCATCCGGTCTGGCGGTGAGCAGTACGCCACCGGCGAGGACGCCACGTTCGGCCTGGCTACGCTGCAGGCCTCACACGTCCGGGTGGCCCGGGGTGAGGCCATTTTCTGCTACCCGGCCAAGGGCGGCATCGAGCGGGAATGCCGGGTCGGCGAAGCCGACATCGTGGCCGTGCTGCGCGCGCTGACCCGCCCGCGGGCCGGCGACGGCCGGCTGTTCG
>JBLNGJ010000296.1:0-3278 GCA_050264675.1 Micromonosporaceae bacterium | reverse complement strand
GGACTGGGTGAAGACCTCCGGGTCCTCGCGGCCGTTGTAGAAGCCGATCTCGATGGTGGGGGTCATGTTCGGGTCGGCAACCAGGAACCAGTCGTTGGCGTCGGTCAGGTACGGCACCAGGATCGGCGTCAGGTTCTGCGCGTTGTTGATGTTCGGCGTGTTGCTCGGACCGGCCGGAGTCGCCGGGATCGCAACCGCGCTGGTGCACAGCTGGAACGCCAACTCCTCAAGCTCGTTGGGCACGACCAGGAACCGGGGCTGCAGGCCGAGAATCTCCGACGTGTCGCCGTAGGCGGCCTGGTCGCGCATCTTCTGCCGGCCGGTGGCCAGCGTGGTCTGCGACAGCGCCGCGGACGTGTCGGTGTTGGCGTGGCCCGAGTCGAACAACGCCACCGAGTCGTACGTGCAGGTGACCGGGGTGACCAGCATGTCCCACACGAACCGGTACAGGGTCTGTGCGGCGGCCCGGCCCAGCCGGACCGGGATCTTCGAGATAACCCGACGGTCGTCGTTGGCGATCGTCTCGATCGTCAGGTCCTCGGTGCCGCCCCGCTTGGTGATCGCGTAGGTGGCCTCCTCGTCCGGCGGGGTGGTCAGCGGCTGGTACGGCTCACCCTGCAGCACCGCCGGCAGCGTCCCGTAGCCGCCCAGGCGCCCGACCCGCTGGGTGCGGAAGTCCTCCACCGGCTGGATGTCGGAGACGATCTGCCGCCAGGTCTGCAGGTTCGGCAGTCCGTACTCAGCCACCACCCGGCGGGTCACCGAGTCACCGAGCAGCTGCGCCCACGTCGAGGTGTCCGCCGACTCGGTGGCCCGCTCACCCGAGTCGTAGCCGTTCTCACCCCACGACTCACGCAGGATCTGCCGGTTGAAGTCGTGGCCGCCGAGGTAGTCGGGCCGGTTGCCGGTGATGTCGATGTAGGCGGCCTTGAAGCTGCGGTAGCCCTTGGAGAAGTCACCGGCGAAGAACGCGTCCAGTGCCGCGACCTTCTTCTCCCGGGACTCGCGCACAACCTGCACCGTGGTCGACGGGACCAGCCCGGCGGCCTCCAGCGGGGCGATGAGCGCCTTGTATGCGGCGATCTCACTGTCCACGTTGGCCTCGGTGACCCGGGCCGGCAGGCGGGTGGTGATGGTGTCGATGACCGCGGTGGGCAGGGCCGCCTCGGTGACCTTGTCCCGGATCATCATCTTGATCAGGTAGGAGCCCTTCGGCTCCCCCTCGACGGGTGCCGCCTCGGTGGTGCGGGTGGTGGCGCTCGCCCTGGTGAGTCCGGCCGCCGCGAGCTGCTCGTCGGATGCCTGACCCAGCGCGGCGAGCACAGACTCTGTGGTCACTTGCTCCTCCTGCTCTTCGGTGGTGTCGTCGAGAGCGAGGCCGCCCTCGGGTTCGGTTCCGCCGGCCAGCGCCCGTACGGCGATGCCGGCGGCGGATGGGTCGGCCACAAGGTCGGCCGAGTTGACCTTCTTGATCGCGGTGGCTTCCTGGTATCGGCCCCCGGCCAGGTGCACCACCTTGAAGTCGGCGTGCACGTCGTGACTGAAGCCCACCAGCGGCTCGCGGCCCGCGTCCTGCGCGGCCAGGGAGGCGTCGATCGCCTCGGCCGCGTGGGTGGCTGAGGGCAGCAGGTGCAGGTCGCCGTAGACGCCATCGGCCTCAGCGGCGACGTTGTGGTACTGGCCGACCAGTCCGCGGATCGTGGACGAGCGCAGCTCCCCGTCGTCGCGGTGGTGGTCGTAGCACTTGGCGCCCTCGTAGAGGTGGGCGTCGCGGCGCATGACCGCCTCGGTGTAGCGGCGCCGGTTGCGCGAGGTGCCGTACTTGAGGATGCGCACCCGGTAGACCCGGCCGCCATCGGCTGTGGTGCCCTTGGCCTCCATGACCCGGCCCCACAGCCGCAGGTGCTCGGTCACGTCCTGACCCGCATGCAGCGCCAGCGCCGACTCGACGACCCGGACCAGCGTCGGGTCGTCGGCGCTCATCGTCACGGCCGGTTCGAGGCCTTCCACGAACTTGTACGCCTCGGACTCGTGGTCGTCGGGGTCAACGTCGAGCAGCTCTTCGGCGTCCAGCCCGTACCGTGGGGCGG
Organism: Micromonosporaceae bacterium; assembly: GCA_050264675.1. GTDB lineage: Bacteria > Actinomycetota > Actinomycetes > Mycobacteriales > Micromonosporaceae > JBLNGJ01. The sequence continues at coordinate 1,188 of JBLNGJ010000296.1, read as the reverse complement.
CGGCGCGCACCGCAGTGGCGATGGCCTCACGCCAGGCGGTGTCGGCCTGCAGTTGGTCGGTGGGCACGTGCGCCTCCTGGGTGTCTTCTGCGACGGTGATGCCGTGGCGCTTGAGCGCCGCCTTAATCCGGCCCTTGATCGTCTTGAGTTGTGTGGGGGTGTACTCGGCCGCGTTGCCGGCCTGGTTGATGTAGGACCAGGCGGCGCGGCATTGGGCTTCGGTGTCCAGCGCGTAACGCTTCTTCCCGTCGGCCTGGTAGCCGGGGTCTGCGTAGCGCTCCGCCTTGGTGTGGGCGTACTCGACCGCCTCGGTTGTCATGACCGCCGCCTCACTGCGGTGCCGCGAGCCGCTCCGCCAGCCACCGGCGGTGCGTCACCGACGACCTCGCAGCCAGTCGCGGATCGCGGGCCAGTCTGGGTTCTCGGTGTTGAAAGTCCGGCCGGTCAGGCGCCGCGCGTGATACACGCCGTCGATGGACTCGTGGACGTTCTGGGTGATCCCAAGCAGCCTCATCTCGGCATCACCTGCGCTCATCGTGCGCTGTCCGGTAAGACCCTGCTGGGAGATCTCGCGTACCAACGCCAGCGCCTCATCCAGCGCCGACTGCTCGCGGCGGTTGCGGGGCAGATCCGTCTTGCGCATGGTTGGGATCCGGGCCAGATCGTCCAGCCACCGCCGGACCGCCGGCGGCACATTGTCGGGAACATCGATGCGGGGCGGTGGGCTTGACTCGGTAATCCCCCGGATCGTGGCATCGATGCGCCGGGCGACGGCCTGGTCCGTGGCGCGGGCCGAGAGTTGGCGCAACCGGTCGGCGGCCTCGTCCAGGCTGATCTTTCCGGTGCCCACGTCCTCGCCAATGTGGGCGGCGGCGTTGACGAACGAGTTGGGTTCACGGTTGTCGGCCGTGAGGGCCGTCCACAATTGGCCCAGCTGCGAGTCGAGATGGACCAGACCCTGGTCGGCACCGCGGTTGGGCAGGTACAGGGGCTCGTCGCCGCCAGTGCGGCCGTACTGCTGAGCCACGCCGGGGCCCATGTCGAAGGTCCACGCGGTGCGGACCTCCGGCCCGTCGGGCTTGTTGACCGCAGCCACTGGCGGTGCCTTGGCCCGAGCCATCTTCGCGACCGCGCCCTCAGTTCTTGGGAGGTCGCCTTCCCGTCCGGATAGCTTGTCCGCCAGCCACC
>JBLNGJ010000295.1:0-4435 GCA_050264675.1 Micromonosporaceae bacterium | reverse complement strand
CAGCTCATCGTCGTGGCCGGCCGGCCAGGGCTTGGAAAGGCACTTGCGCTGGACACGCCGCTACCAACGCCAGAGGGTTGGACCACCATGGGCCAGGTCCGCGTCGGCGACCAGCTCCTTGGCGCCGACGGCCGCCCCACGACCGTTACCGCCGCCTTCGACGTGCTGCACGGCCGGCCGTGCTTCGAGGTCAGCTTCTCGGATGGTTCGGTGATCGTGGCCGACGCCGAGCATCTCTGGCTCACGCATACGAGGGCGACCCGGCGGTACGGCAGGCCACCGCAGGTGCATACCACTGCGGAGATGCGCGAGAGCCTGCAGACGGATACCGCCGACCGGCGGAGGAACCATTCGGTCACCAACGCGCGTCCGCTGGTACTGCCCGAGCGTGACCTACCTATCGGCCCATACACGCTCGGCCTCTGGTTGGGCGACGGCGCGGCAGCAGACAATCGCTATACCTCAGCCGACCCGGAGCTGGCCGTCTATGTCGAGGCTGAGGGATACGCGGTTCGGGCGATCGCCGGGATGGGTTACAGCATCCGGCTACCGAGTCGTCGTCTTACTCTTGAGCGCGACTGCGTGGTGTGCGGTCGTCGATTCCGGCCTAAGAGTCACACCACGAAATCGTGTGACCGATCCTGCGGCGGTCGGTCACGGTTCATCTCGATCCCGGTGCGCCCTCAGGGATGTGTGGACTGCGGTGCCGTGACCAAGGCGACTGCGCAGAATGGTGGGCTGCGTTGCGCCGTCTGTCACGCCCGGCGCGGGACGTTTGCGGCCCTGCTTCGAACCGTCGGTGTGTACGGGAACAAGCATGTGCCCTCCATGTATCTACGCGCGAGCGAACGGCAGCGTCGGGCGTTGTTGGCTGGGCTCATGGACTCCGACGGCACGGTGGCACCCGGCGGGAATCTTCAGTTCTGTTCCACGTCATGGCGGTTGGCCGACGATGTCCGTGAGCTGGTGGTCAGCCTCGGATATCGCGCCGCCATCAGCCCGCGACCGGTGAACGGTCGCACCGCCCAGACGTCAACGGCATATACCGTCAACTTCAGCACCGCCGATGAAGTGTTCCGACTCGAGCGCAAACGGCTAACGCATAAGGACCGCTGTCGGACGCTGAACACCGCACGCAGTGGCTGTCGCTATATCACCGCGATCCGCCCGGTGCCGAGCGTGCCGGTGCGCTGCGTGCAGGTTGATAATGATGAGCATCTCTACCTGGCCGGCCGTTCAATGGTGCCGACCCACAACTCGACCGCGTCCATGGACTTCGCTCGATGTGCGGCGGTGCGGCACAACCTGACCAGTGCCATCTTCTCGCTGGAGATGAGCAAGGTCGAGATAGTCATGCGGCTGCTGGCCGCGGAGGCCCGGGTGCCGCTGCACGTGCTGCGCTCGGGCAAGCTCTCCGACGACGACTGGACCCGGGTGGCCCGGCGTATGGGCGAGATCAGTGAGGCGCCGCTGTTCGTCGACGACACACCGAACATGACGCTGATGGAGATCCGTGCCAAGGCGCGCCGGCTGCGCCAACGCCACGAGCTCAAGCTCGTGGTCGTGGACTACCTGCAGCTGATGAGTTCACCCAAGCGGGTGGAGAGCCGCCAGCAGGAGGTGGCCGAGCTGTCCCGGGGGCTCAAGCTGCTGGCCAAGGAGATCGAGTGTCCGGTGGTCGCGGTCAGCCAGCTCAACCGCGGCCCGGAGCAGCGCACCGACAAGCGGCCGCAGCTGTCCGACCTGCGCGAGTCCGGCTCGATCGAGCAGGACGCCGACGTGGTGATCCTGCTACACCGCGATGACTACTACGACAAGGAGTCACCCCGGGCCGGCGAGGCCGACTTCATCGTCGCCAAGCACCGTAACGGGCCCACCGACACCGTGACCGTCGCGGCGCAGCTGCACTTCTCCCGCTTTGTGGATATGGCGGTATAGCCACCAGTACTTGGCCGAGGGGAAGACTGTGGGGGCCTCCCCAGCGGAAGGCCCCCACAGTCGCTACGGCTAACAGTCGCTGCGGCTAACAGTCGCGTCGCGGTTACGGGAGTTCGTCCCAGGCGGGTGGCGCGGTCACGGCCGCGTACGCATCGACGATGCCGTATCCGTAGAACCCGTTGAAGTTGAGATCGCCCTCGCAGAGCGCGTTGAACTCGGCCGGCCGGCCCTCATTGGTGTAGGTGAACAGCGGTGGCACCGGGCAGGCGTGCTCGGCCGCGGTACGCAACAGCAGGCTCTCCACCTTCACCGGGTCCAGCCGTACGCCCGGATGGGCCGGGTCGTGCTGGCCGAACCGGCTGACGATCAGCGCGGCGACGCCCACCGTGTGCGGTGAGGCCATCGATGTGCCCTGCAGGTACTGGTAGTAGCCGCAGACACCGGCGTTGCAGTCCCTGATGGTGCCCGCGGCGACGCCCGCCGGCGTCACGTTGCCGGCCGCGTCAACCCGGCCCTGCCGCTGCAGGACCGCCTTGGGGTACGTGGACAGCACCTGGTTGGCGTTCTGGCGGAACTGCGGCGTACCGAAGAAGTCCCGGAAGTACCCACCCGGAGCCGACACGGAGATCTGCTCGGTGCCGTAGTTGGAGTAGTCGGCCTTCGCGGTCGACGGACCGAGCGCCGAAGTGCCGATCACGTGCGGACCCTCGATCGGGAGGTCGACGCAGGTCGCGTTGTCGATCGGGCGAGGGTAGGCCGTGCCGCGCGGATAGTCGGGGCTGCTGAAATCGGTGCGCGGGTGGCCGAGGTCCTCATGGTTGTTGCCGAGCGAGCCGACCAGGGTGACACCGTGGTCGTGCGCGTAGTCCAGCGCCCGGTTGACCGCCTCGACGATGGCGCGTTGCTCAGCCTGTGCCGCTGGCGAGTCGGCCGGGTTGGCCTGGCAGTTGTACAGCCATGGGTCGATGTAGAACGACATGTTGACGACGTCGATCCCGATGTCGCCGGCGTAGGTCAGCGAGTTGACGACCGGCTCGAGGAAGAGGAAGCCCGAGTCCTGGCCGCCCTTGATCTCGACCAGGGTCACGTTGGGTGCGACGCCGGCGACACCGAGGCCGTTCGCGGCCGCGGCGACGATGCCGGCGACGTGTGAGCCGTGGCCGTTGTCGTCCTGACCCACCGGGTCCAGACAACTCGGCACCTCGCACGGGCCGTCGATGTCGGGCCGGTCGGGGGCGAAGTTGCGCGACAGCGACAGGTCGAGGTTAGGCGCGAGATCCGGGTGGGTCCCGTCGATGCCACTGTCGATGATGCCGACCGTGACGCTGGGGCTGCCCGGTTGCTTGGCGTGGGCCAGGTCGGCGCGCACCTGGGCCATGTTCCACTGCAGACTGTTGAGCGGGTCGGCGCCCGCGGTCGCTACCGGTACGCCGTTGCCGCCGGCCGCCGCCGCGACACCCTCCTGCTCGACCGTGTCACGAACCGTCGCGGCGTCGGGCATCTGCCCGATCGTCCGCTCGGCGGCGGCGCCGATCAGTTCCGGTGCGGCGATGGCGGCCTGGGCGAAGCCTTCGGTCGCCAGCACCGAGAACATGCCGACATCGTCGTTGCGGGCCACGATCGTCCCGCCGGCCCGGTTGATGGCCGCGACCGCCGAAGCAGCGCTGACGCCCTTCTCCGAGACCACGGTGAACCGGATCTGCTCGCCACCCGGGGCCGCCGACGCGCCCGGGGGTGCGAAGATCATAAAGGCCAGCACCACCGCGGAGAAGAGGCCCGCGCCTATCCGTCTTTTCGACATATGTACTCCCCTTCGCAGATTGCGGGGTGGAAACATCGCAACCATACGCCCGGTGGGAGTTACGTACTGTCGACCTGGTGATTCACCCAGGTGATCTCAGGCGTCCAGGACCTGCCCGGCCCGCCGGACGACTGGGGGCTGGTCCGACCACGGGAAGTTGATCCACAGCTCGGTGCGCCGCCACACGTAGTCGGACTTGACCAGTGAGTGCGGCTTCTCGTACACGACCGCGCACCGGACGTCCGACACGTGCGCCGTGCAGAACTCCTTAACCAGCTTCAAGGTGTGGCCAGTGTCGGCCACGTCATCGGCGATGAGCACCCTCGCGCCGGACAGGTCGACCACATTGGGCACCGGTGGCAGCATCACCGGTAGGTCGAGCCGGGTGTCGACGCCGGTGTAGAACTCGACGTTCGTCACGTGCAGGTTCTTGACATCGAGCGCGTAGCCCAGCGCACCGGCGACGAAGAGTCCCCCGCGGGCGATCGACAAGATGATGTCGGGGTCGTAGCCGTCGTCGGCGATCTGCCCGGCCAGCTCCCGCGACGCGACTCCAAACGCTTCCCAGGTGAGCTCTTCCCGCTCCGTCGACATCGGCGTCCTTCTCGAGCGTCCTCGCCGTCGATCGCGGCGAACGTGTGTGGTCGGCTTGATGATGGCGGACGGCCGGCGCTGTCGTGTCGCCCGCTCGGTGAC
>JBLNGJ010000294.1:0-5536 GCA_050264675.1 Micromonosporaceae bacterium | reverse complement strand
GGCAGGTGCACCCGGCCGCGGCCGAGACGCTGGCGGCGACCGTGGTGGAGCTCGCGCAACCGCGCCCGGGCGAGCGGGCCTTCGACCTCTACGGCGGTGTCGGCCTCTTCGCCGCCGCGCTGGCACCGACCCTCGGCCCGTCCGGGCGGGTCGACGTGGTGGAGTCCGACCCGCGCGCCGTGGCGGCCGGGCGGGGAGCGATGCGCCGCCTTCCGCAGATCCACTTCACCGCCGCCCCGGTGCAGCGGGCGTTGCGTGGGCCGCTGCAAGCGGCAGGCGTGGACATCGTGGTGCTCGACCCGCCCCGGGCCGGTGCCGGCCGCGCCGTGGTGGCGGCGATCACCGACCGCTCGCCCCGGGCGGTTGTCTACGTGGCCTGCGATCCGGCCACCCTCGCCCGCGACGTGCGCTCCTTCCGCGACCGCGGCTGGCGGCTGGCCCGGCTACACGGGTACGACCTGTTCCCGATGACCCACCACGTGGAGTGCGTCGCCCTGCTGGTCCGCGTGTAAGCACGGGCACCGTATTAACGGTTTCCGGTATAGCACGGTGCCCCTGCTTCCTCCGCTACAGCGGCGGCTTCTCATAACACAGAAGCGTGACCTTGTACTTCGTCTGGGGCGGCGTGGCGAAGCCGCTACCGATCACCTTGACTTGGAAGCTGCTGGTCTCCGGTGTGCAATCGATCGTCAGTTGTCGCGTTAGCTCCGACCGGTCGGGGTAATAGAAAGTCGCATCATATTGCTGATTCCACGTGCCGCTGCAGCTCTCAACGGTGTCGGTGGCGCAGGCCCGGACGAACCATTGGAAGCTCGCGTACGGGACGCCGAACTGTGCGGTGTACGTGTAGTTGCCCGGCGTCGTGATGCTGCTAGGACCCCATAGGTTGAGCGTGACGACGGCTGAGGCGGGCGTGGGTGCCCCGAACACCGCGACCAGCGCCACGACCAGACAGCCCGTGAGCCAGCGCAGCCCGGCGAAGCCGGCTTTCTTGGCAATCATCAATTTCCTCCTATGCTCATTATGCCCCAAAGTAGCGAGCACATGTCGATCAATGTCGATCAATGTCGATCAATGTCGATCATATGGCGTCAAATTGGCTCGCGCAAGGTCGCGGTCGCAGCGATCATTTCCGGTCCGCGGACCGGGGATAGGAAAGGCTTCATTGATATGTCGTCGTGGTCAACGACTTGTGCGGCACCGGCTCGGCGTCAGGTGCGCCGGGAAAGGTCAGCCACAGCCAGCATGGTTCTCGGTCCGAAGTCCGATGAACACCGGTTTACCGCATCCGTGCGTACCTTCCGCGACGCCGGCCGGCGGCACGCGTCCGTGCTGCTCACCCGGTAGCCGAGGCGCCCACCGGGGCGGCCAATGCCGTGTCGGTGCCGAGCACGAGGGCGATCCCACCCAGCGCCGAGGCCCGCTCGCCGAGCTGGGCCGGCACCACCTGTACGGCGGCCACCGCGGCCGGCATGGCGGTGTTGGCCAGGCCCTGCCGCAGCGGGTCGAGCAGCAGCTCGGTGGCGACGCCGAGCTCGCCCCCGAGCACGATCCGGTCGGGGTTGATGAGGTTGACCAGGCTGCCCATGGCCACGCCGAGCTGGATGCCGGCGTCGATGAGCAGGCGCCGGCAGCCCGCGTCGCCGGCGGCGGCCAGGTCGACCAGCTCGATGAGGTCGCCGATGTGGCGATGGGTGGCCCGGGCCTGCTCGAGCAGGGCCCGGCCGCCGACGGTGAGCTCCACGCAGCCGCGGTTGCCGCACGGACACACCGGGCCGCGGGCGTCGAGTGTGACGTGGCCGAGCTCGCCGGCGGTGCCGGCGACGCCGCGGTAGAGCCGTCCATCCAGGACGATGCCGGCCCCGATGCCGGTGGCGAGCTTGACGTAGACCAGGTCGGCGCAGCCGCGACCGGCACCCCAGAGATATTCGCCGAGGGCGCCGAGGTTCGCATCGTTGTCGGCCCGCACCGGTCGGCCCAGCCGCGCGGCGAGCTCGTCGGCCGGCACCAGCGTGGCCCAGCCGGGCAGCAGCGCGGGTGAGCCGATGCGCCCGCTGCGGGTCAGCGGAGCTGGCACCCCGAGGCCCACCCCCACCACCTCGCCACGGGCGGTGCCGACCGAGGCGAGCACGGCGTCGACGAGATCCACGGCCAGGCCGAGCACCTGGTCCGGATGGTCGTCCGCGTCCAACTCACGGCGCACATCCCGGTCGGCGAGCACCTGGTGGCCGAGGTCGGCCACGGCGACCCGGATGTGCCGGCGGCCCACGTCGATGCCGACGGCGAGCCCGGCCGCCCGGGCCAGCCGCACGACCGACGCGGGCCGGCCGCCACCAGGGCGTACCGGCGAGCTCAGCTGCTCGGTGACCAGGCCGGCGGCGGCGAGGTCGGCGAGGCCTGCCGAGACCGTGGGGCGGGACAGGCCGGTCAGCGTGATCAGCTCGGCGCGGGTGCGCGGGCCGTGCGCGCGCAGCACGTCGGCCACCCGCCGGGTGGTTGCCGGCAGCGCCGTCCCGGCCCAGAGGGCGCGCGCCGGTGCGCTCTGCACGACCATCCGCGCATGGTCCCGCTGCCGGTCAGATTTTGTCAAATCTTCGCCAAATTGCGTGCAGATGTTGAACACAGAACATCGTTACGCCTCCGGGCAAACGACTCAATTCGTCGAGCCAGTGCGCTGACATGTTGCGACCTGGTCACAACCGTAATGCTAGTCGTTGACAGAACTTACGCCCCGCGCGATGGTGCGCTTACAACGTCTGGCTGTTAGATACGTGGGAGGGTGGTATGCGACTGAGCCGTAAGAGCCTGCTGGCTCTCGGCCTCGTCACGGCCTTGTTTGCGCTTCCGGCTTGCTCGAAGAGCGCGAACTCCGGCGGTGGCGGAGGGGCCGACAAGGTCGAGGTCTTCTCATGGTGGGCCGGTCCCGGCGAGAAAGAGGGCCTGGAAGCCATGATCGCCGACTTCAAGGCGAAGAACCCCAGCATCGCCTTTGACAACGCGGCCATCGCCGGTGGCGCGGGCACGAACGCGAAGACCGTGCTCGCCAGCCGGCTGCAGGCCAAGAACCCGCCGGACTCCTACCAGGTCCACGCGGGCAAGGAGCTGGCCAGCGACATCGCGGCCGGCTACGTCGAGGACATCACTTACCTCTACGACCGCGAGGGCTGGAAGAGCAAGCTGCCCGCCGGTCTGGTCGACGCCATCACGGTCGACGGCAAGATCTACTCCGTGCCGGTGAACATCCACCGGTCCAACCTGCTCTTCTTCATCCCGGCGAACCTGCAGAAGTGGGGCATCGCCGCCCCGCCGAAGACCTGGGCCGAGTTCCTCACCCAGGCCGAGGCCCTCAAGGCCAAGAGCGTGACCGCGCTCTCCATCGGTCCCGGCTGGACCCAGAAGCACCTGCTGGAGAACGTGCTCCTCGGTGAGCTGGGCGTGGACAAGTACAAGGGTCTGTGGAACGGCTCCACCGACTGGAAGGGCGCCGATGTCGCGGCCGCTCTCAACACCTACGTCAAGGTGCTGTCCTACTCCGACATCGCCTCCGCGGCCGCCGACTGGCAGCCGGCCGGCGACAAGGTCATCGACGGCACGGCCGCCTACAACGTGATGGGCGACTGGCAGGCCGGCTACTTCGGCGTGACCAAGAAGCTCGCCTTCAAGACCGGCTGGGACGTTGTCGCCTCCCCGGGTTCCGAGGGTGTCTACAACTTCCTCTCCGACTCGTTCACCCTGCCCAAGGGCGCCCCGCACAAGGCGGCGGCGGAGAAGTGGCTGGCCGAGTGTGCCTCGATCTCGGGCCAGGACGCGTTCAACCCGCAGAAGGGCTCGGTGCCGGCGCGCACCGACACCGACAAGTCGAAGTACACCGGCTACCTGGCCGCCGCGCTGGCCGAGTGGACCAACCCCAGCACCAAGATCGTCGGCTCGCTGACCCACGGCGTGGTGGCCAACAACGCCTGGAACGGTGAGATCGACTCGGCCCTCGGCCTGTTCGTCCAGGACAAGGACGTGGCCAAGTTCGCCAACGCGGTCGCGGCGGCGTACCAGTCGACCAACCAGTCGATCAAGTAAGCGAACCAGGCGTGATCAGTTTGGGGCTGGTCGGTGTCTCGACGCCGGCCAGCCCCACGTCGTAATCTCTGGCCACCCCGCACACGAAACCCGGGAGGCGGCATGCGAAGAGTCCGGTCCTGGGGGCCGGGTCTGTTGCTGGTCTCGCCCTCGCTCCTGGCGTTGGGCGTGTTCGTCTACTACTTCCTGGGCTGGAACATCCGGGTCTCGTTCACCAGCTGGCTCGGGCAGAAGCCCGTCTACGACTGGGTGGGCCTGCGCAACTACCGCGAGCTCTTCGCCAACGAGCGCTTCCAGATCGACGTGCGCAATCTCGCCATCTTCACGCTCGTCTTCGTCGGCGGCTCGCTCGTGGTCGGCTTCGGCATGGCGCTGCTGCTGGAAAAGGGCGTGCGGTTTGAGGGCTTCTTCCGCAGCGTGTTCCTGTTCCCGATGGCGATCTCCTTCATCGCCACCGGCATCATCTGGCGCTGGCTGCTGAACAACGGCAGCGGAGCCTCCACCGCCGGGCTGAACAAGCTCTTCGCCAACCTCGGTCTGGGCTTCCTGCGCAGCGACTGGCACAAGACGAACTCGGCCTGGGCGATCGCCGCGATCGCGTTACCGGCCGGCTGGGCGCTGTCGGGTTACGTCATGTCGCTCTTCCTGGCCGGGCTGCGCTCCATCCCGGAGGAGCTGCGGGAGGCGGCCCGGGTCGACGGGGCCAACGAGCCCCGGGTGTTCTGGCACGTCGTGCGCCCGATGTTGCTGCCGGTGCTGATGAGCGCGGTGGTGATCCTCGCGCACATCTCGATGAAGACGTTCGACCTGTTCTACGCCATCGACCAGGGCAACCTGCGCATCGACACCCCGGCGCTGTACATGTGGTTCACCAGCTTCGGGCCCGGCTTCTACCGCCGCGGCGCGGCCATCGCGACGCTGCTGCTCTTCAGCGTGGCCCTGGTGATCGTCCCCTACATCTGGTACTCGGTCCGTTCGGAGCGTCGCCGATGAGCACCCTCACGCAGCCCGAGCCGGCCGTCACCCGGCCGCGGTCCCGGTGGTCGCCCTACCTGACCACCGGCCGCTACCTCGCCCTCTTCGCGCTGGCCTGCTTCTTCCTGATGCCGGTGTGGGCGTTGCTGGTGACCGCGTTGAAGGACCCGGCCGAGGTCAGCGTGGTGCGCATGTGGGAGCTGCCGCACACGTTCTCGCTGCAGACCTTCCAGACCGTCTGGCCCGAACTGCGGCAGGGCTTCGTCAACAGCACGCTGCTGGCCATCCCGGCCAGTCTGATCTCGTCGATGCTCGGAGCGATGAACGGGTTCGTGCTGTCCAAGTGGCGCTTCCCCGGGGCCGATGTGGTCTTCCCGCTGATCCTGTTCGGCATGTTCATCCCGTACCAGGCGATTCTCATCCCGATGTACCAGGTGATGAAGAACAGCGGCCTGGTCGGCGGCCTGGACGGGCTGATCCTGGTGCA